>CAZXSS010000028.1:0-3956 GCA_964643385.1 uncultured Candidatus Izemoplasmatales bacterium | reverse complement strand
TCTAAAAGATTATATACACCATAAATAAATAAGAAAGCAGCAATAATTACAGCAAAAAAATATAATAAACTATACATAACAATATTGGTTTGAAGATAACTATACAAACTAGAATAGGCAATCGTTAAGGTTGCCCAATACATCGTCCATGTTTTTAAATATTTATTTTTACTTAAGTGAGCTAAAAACCCCGTTGTTAATAGCAATATGAAGGTTCCAGATGCATATGTTAATGTAAAAAAAGGTTCGGTATTCATAGTAGACCTCTCATTCTTACAATGCGTTTAACAAATCTTCGCGTTCTTTTTTGCTTAATATACGATAATCTCCAATAGATAAATTAGGATCAAGTTGTACCGTATGAATACGCGTTCTTTTTAAATAAATGACTTTGTGACCAATCGCTTCAAACATGCGTTTAACTTGATGAAATTTACCTTCGGTAATTGCTATAGATGCGTGATTGGCTTGATAATCGATGATTTTCGGAATTTTTGGTTGATATGGTTGATTATTGCCATCTAATAAAGTCATTGGTTTAAGTAAATCATCAATATTCATTATGGGGTCTTTCGTCGTAACCTCATATACTTTTTCAATATCTTTTTTCGCGTGAATTAATTTATGAATAATCGTCCCATCATTTGTTAAAAGTAATAATCCTTCCGTATCGATATCAAGGCGTCCTGCAACATGTACATCTAACCGTTGATATTTTTCCTCTAATAAATCAATAACGGTAGGGTGATCTTTATCATGGTTCGCACTAACATACCCTTTTGGTTTGTTCATCATGATAATAATGGAATCATTATAAAATATAGTCTCGTCTTTATAGCGTATGATATCACGATTGGGATTGACATGATAATTGGGTTGTTTAATAACACTTCCGTTGACTGTGATATATCCCTTTTTCACATCGTCTTTAATTTCTTTTCTGCTTCCGTAGTGCAAGGTACTTAATAGTTTATCTAATCGCATAATATCACCTTTATTTATTTTATCATAAAAACGTCCTCTACCCTATTGTTTTATAAGGTGAGGACGTATGGCTTTATTTAATTAAGGGTTGCATTGTTTTGTAGATGGAAATATTGGTTTGTTTTTGAAACGCTTTATCAATACGTTTCTCTTCAGATTTATTATTAAGAATAGCCTTGAATTTCGTGTATTGATTGACCAATGCATCTTCATCTACAGTAGCTTTATTATCAATGTATTGTTCTAGCATATTCAAAAATTCTACAATATCAATAATTTCATCTGTATCATAATGCTCATAATCAATGGGATAATCCATATTAATCACCAAAACTAATGCCGATGGCTTTAGCTGCTTGCACAATTTGTCCTTCTGGGTCAACGTATTTAGCGCCACCGTGGCTGGTTTCACCTGTTTCACCAGAGCCAACAACTTCTTCTAAATCAACATGACTAATATGACGGCCGCGGCAGCGAACCATAACACCGCTTTTACCTTCCATAAGTAATGTTAGAGATTCAACGGCAAATCGAATACCAATGGTACGATCAAATTGACTGGTAATTCCACCACGTTGAATGTAAGCTAAATTGGTATAACGTACTTCATGGTTATCAATACGTTCTTGAAGCTGGTGTGTTAATATATCACCAATACCACCTAAACGAACAGTGTCTGCTGAGTCGGCAATAATTTCTCTAACATGAACGTCTCCGCCTTTAGGTTTCGCACCTTCGCTGACGACGATAACGGTAAAACTCTTACCATGTTCATCCCGTTCATTAATCTTGTCGATAATTTTATTAATGTCATAAGGGATTTCCGGAAGTAAAATAACATCAGCACTTCCTGCAAGCCCTCCTTCTAAGGCTAACCATCCCGTGTTACGCCCCATAACCTCTACAACCATAATACGGTCATGTGAGAACGCGGTTGTATGAATTTTATCAAGTGCATCAGTGATGGTTTCTAAGCTTGTGTTGTAGCCAAATGTCATATCAGTTGCTGGTAAATCGTTATCAATTGTTTTCGGAACTCCAATAACAGGAATACCTTTTCTATGGAAGTCTCTAGCACTTGTTAAGGTTCCGTCTCCACCAATAACAATTAATGCATCGACACCTTCTTTTTTCATGTTCTCAACAGCAACATCAGATACATCTTCATATTTAAATGATCCATCTTCTTGTTCGATGGGAAAATTGAAAAGATTGTCTTTATTAGATGCTTTTAGCATGGTTCCACCCTCATGCATGATGCCAGATACAGCTCTTAAGTCAAGAACTTGAAAATCATTATGGTATAAACCAAAGTATCCTCTAGTATATCCAATAACTTCTAGTCCATAGGTTGTAATTGCTGTTTTCGTAATACCACTGATGACTGCGTTTAGTCCACTACAGTCTCCCCCACCAGTAATAATTCCTATTTTTTTAATTTTTTTCATCTTTCTCACGGCTCCTTTATTCGCACTCTTATTATACGCTTTTTTATAGAATCATACAATAGATATACCGCTTTGAAAACGCTTAACTTTGCTAAATATATCAAATTTTAGATGAATATGTTAAAATTAATTGGCGAAAAGAGTTATGTAATTAATTGGCTACTAAGACATTAATTTGATATAATAACTAAGAGGTGAAAATGATGTTAACAATGAAAGATATAATCAGGGAAGGTCACCCAACCCTAACTGAAAAAAGCAACGAAGTTGAACTTCCATTAGACGCTGAAACAAAACATACATTAAAACAAATGAGAGAGTTCTTAATTAACTCTCAAGATCAAGCAATGGTTGAAAAATACAATCTCCGTCCTGGGGTTGGATTGGCTGCGCCACAAATAAATATTAAGAAACGTATGTTGGCCATTTATACTGAAGACGAGAATTTCGAAACGCAACATGACTATTTGATGATAAACCCTAAAATTATCAGTCATAGTGAGGCCTTAACGTATATGCCAGGCGGCGAAGGATGTTTAAGTATTGACCGTGAGGTGGAAGGATTAGTTCCACGTAAGAAAAAAGTTACCGTTAAAACCCATCTTTATGATGTTTTAACAGATACCGTAAAAGAAGAAACCCTAAGACTTAGAGGATTCTTAGCGATTGTATTCCAACATGAACTTGATCATCTAGATGGTATTTTATTTCCAGAACGACTTGTTGATTCATTAGACAATGTTGAACCAATCCAATTTAAACCAAAACCAAAAGATATTAATAAGGAGGAATTATAGATGAAATTATTCATTGACACTGCGAACGTAGAACATATTAAAGAAATAGCTGCACTTGGTATTTTAAGTGGGGTAACTACAAACCCAACCTTAGTTGCTAAAGAAGGCAGAGATTTTAATGAAGTATTAAACGAGATTACCAATCTTGTTGATGGACCAATCAGCGGTGAGGTTATTAGTCTCGATGCTGAAGAGATGATTGAAGAAGGTAGAGAAATTGCTAAGCTTCATAAAAATATGGTTGTTAAAATTCCTATGACCAGTGAAGGGCTTAAAGCTGTTAATCAACTATCAAGTGAGGGAATTAAAACCAATGTAACATTAATCTTTAGTGTAAATCAAGCACTGTTTGCTGCCAAAGCTGGTGCAACCTATGTTAGCCCCTTTGTTGGTCGCTTAGATGATACACTGGCGGATGGTATTAAAGTCGTTCGCGAGATTAGAGATGTGTTTGATATTTACGGTCTTGATACAGAGATTATTAGCGCTTCAATTAGAACACCTGAACATGTACGTGACTCAGCACTCGCTGGAGCACACATTGCTACAGTTCCTTACGATGTATTTAAAAAATCTATGTCTCATCCTTTAACTGACAAAGGCATTACAGCTTTTTTAGATGACTGGAATAAAACTTTTGGTAACAAATAATTGCCGATTATATTAAACCCTATCGCTTAGCGACAGGGTTTTTTTAAGCCACTATTATTAGATTGATGATCTTAAA
>CAZXSS010000027.1:0-17125 GCA_964643385.1 uncultured Candidatus Izemoplasmatales bacterium | reverse complement strand
TGGGCAGTTTGGGGAAACATATCAAATGGCATAATCGATTTAACCTGATATTTTCTACTTAAGTCTTTTATATTTTTCGCAAGTGTACTTGGATTACATGATACATAAATAAGTTTCTTTATCGGTTTTCTAAGCAACAAATCAATCATCTTACGGTCAAGCCCTTTTCTTGGTGGGTCAAAGACACAAACATCAATTGAAACACCATCATCATAAAGTTTCTTAACAGTATGGAATGCGTCACCTTCTAAGAATGTTGCGTTTTTAATCCCATTAATTTTCTTATTTTGATTGGCACTATTAATTGAAGCTTTACTAGAATCAATTCCGTAAACGTGTTTAAACTGTTCGCTGAAATACAATGCCATTGAACCACTACCAGTATAAATATCTAATAATGTTTGATCAGTATCTTTATCGAAGAGTGTCTTGATATAATTATACATTTTTTCGGCTTCTTCAGGATTCAACTGGAAGAATGCTTTCGGGTTCAATTCGAATTTAATTGGACCAATTGCTTCAGTAATCGTGTCATTACCAGCTAAAATTTCATACGTTTCACCAAAAATTTCAAAGTTTTTGGCATCATAATTTTTGCTAATTGCAACACTTTCAACGTCTGGTATATCTAATATTTTACCAGCAAGTGGTTTAAGTGCGTGATTATAAATTGTCACAACTAACGTCACTTGTGCTTTTTGATTATAAGAACTTATACGGGTAACAATGTATCTAAGCATCCCTTGCATCTTAGAAGCATCAAACGCTTGAATATCATACTCGTCACACAGTTCTAAAACACGTTGATTAATCTCGTTAATTTTATCATGTTGAACAGGACATGATAACACATCGACAAGATCATTAGAATTTTTCTTATACAATCCTGTCACAAGCCCATGATCTGTATTTCTAACTGGCATCTGGGCTTTGTGACGATAGTGTCTTGGTTTTACAACTGGGGTAAAGGGGTGAAACTTGACTTTTTTAAAATTAACATTCGTGTATCGTTCAAATGCTTGTTTTAATAAATCTTCTTTTAGCCTAAGTTGTTCTTCGTATGCAATGTGTTGAAGTTGGCATCCGCCACATTCCTCATAGTGTTTACAAAATGGTCTAGCACGATAAAATGCACGCTTCTTAATACGCACTGCTTCGGCAACTGCATAGCCTTTATGTAAACTTAAAATTTTAACAACGACTTCTTCGGGCGGAAAAACACCATCTACAAAAACAGCCTGACGTTTGTAATATCCAATACCTTCCCCATTGATACCAATTTTTTTGATGGTAATTAAAACTTCTTGATTGACTTCTAATTGTGTATTATTCATATGCACACCTCTAATTCTTTCTACAATATTTTTTATGATTCATCTAATAATGTTATTTCTAATCGTACGGGATTGTGATCACTGTACAAAAACTCATAATCTATCGTTTCAATCAAATCAACTTGGATATTATTAGAAACGATAAATCCATCAATCACATAGTATTGCGTTCCACTTAAAAACTCATCCGTGTATGCGGTATATAATGATCGGCCAGTTGGGTTGTTTGCATCATAGATAAATTGATACCCATCGGGTAAATAATCTTCTTCTATAGCATGCGCCACATAATATGCACCGTGTTCATCATCTTGAATGGCAGGAAACGCGCCTACTGCACCGGGAAAGGTTTGATTAAAATCCCCACCAATTACAACATAATTACCTTGGCTATTTTCATCTTCTAAAAACGTTTTTAAAAATGCCATCTCTTGGCCTCTTAAATTTCCATCAGAATCATATGCTGACATATGGAGATTAACGACCACAAATTCTTTATCAGAGTTTTCCACTGGCATTCGATTTACGACCATGGCACGTTTTAAATTAGCAACACGCATTGGCCAAGAAAAATTTCCAGGAAATTGTTGACGTTCAGTTGCATCAATTTGAAACCGACTAAACGTTTGAAGCCCGCTCTCAACCGGGCCTAAATAATCTGTTAAAGAAATGGGAAATGGCACAAATACAGCGTTAAAGTTATATGCAAAATTACTACTGTATTGGTCTCCTAAATGATTCTTTAGCGCGTCAACTTGATTGATATAATAACTTCTTCGTGACTGTAAATCAACCTCTTGAAATAAATATATATCGGCATAATTGTCATCTAATATTGACGTAATACCAGAAAAGTAATCCTCAACTACTTCTTTACTATCTGGTCTACCTTTTTCGCCACCATCTAAAACAAAATCTTCATCCCGTCCTAGACCCGCATATCCAATATTAAATGTCATCAGTGATATTTGTTCTCCTTGATTCACTTGTCTTTCTTGTTCGTTATCAACAGATACTGTTTCAATATCCTCAGGACGATATTCCGTTATAGTAAGAAATGCCAACAACAATCCAAAAAATAAGACGATAACAAAAACTGTTCGGCCAAATATTTTAAATAATACACGTTTCATGTTGTCGCCCCTTTCTTACCTATATATAGTTTATCACACGGATAATTATAGCGCAATAAATAGTACTTATGTTGCTTCTTCAAGTAATGACACAGCAGTTTTATTAATTCCTATAGCACCTAGAGGTGCAGTTATCAGAATAGACAACACAGCAAATGCTAATATAGTATCTCCACTAGCAACACCAACACTAAGTGGCAATGCTCCAATAGCAGCTTGAACTGTTGCTTTTGGTGTATAAGCAATGGCTATAAACAGTTTTTCTTTCATTAAATACGTTTTACCAAGTAAAGCAATAAACACACCTAATGTCCTCATTAGTAGACCTCCAAATATGATGACAATACCTATTACCCCAATACTAAGTCCCGCCTGAACATCAACCTCGGCGCCAACTAAGACAAATAGAAATACTTCAGCAAGCACCCATACTTTTTCAAACTTAATTGACAGTCTTGTACCTAATGTGTTCTTCATTTCAGTTATTACGATACCGATTGTCATAACGCCAAGTAACGCAGCAATATGAATTTGATTATTTACTAGGTTGCTAAATCCAACCATAAGAATCGAAATAGCAATAAGCAACGTAGTTTTTTGACTATCTCGCATATGATATTTTTTAAATAGTATCATGATTAATATACCCATACCAATACCAAGGATAATCCCTAATATAATAGAAACAGGTACGCTAATGACTTGATATACAATATTAATATTTGTTGACACATACAAACTTAAGAAACTAGAAAATATTGTAATTGCAATAACATCATCAATACTCGCTGCTGATAATATAAGCGCAGGGATATGTTTCTTTTCACCAATGTGTCGTTTCATTAATAAAAGCATACTTGGTACAATCACAGCTGGAGATACGGCCGCCAAAACAAAGCCAAGCATACCCGCTTCAACAAATGGCATATCAAGGAAAAGCATGGCCATAAGAATAACAGTAGTTCCTTCTAAAATACCCGGAATAACGCTTAACAACACTGCGCGCTTGCCTATTTTTTTAAGCGTTGTTCGATGAAGACCCAAGCCAGCTCTAAGTAATATAATAATTAATGCAATTGTTCTTAGATCAGAAGATATGGCCATTAATGAATCCTCTAATAAATCAAATCCAAAAGGCCCTATTAATATTCCCGCTAAAATCATACCCAGTAAGCCAGGTAACTTTAACCATTTAAATATCGTGTTTCCAATAAAACCAAATACGATGATATATGCAATACTTAACACAAGTATCCCTCCAATAAAAAAGCCTACGCACAAAAAAGTTATGCGTAGGCGTCATCAGCTTAAAAAGCGGTTGATGGTGAACGCCATCACCAAGTGCATTTTATTATAGGTGATTTACATTCACAATGCAAGAAGTTTATGGTTGCATCGCACCAAATAATACAAGCCATGCAAGAAAACTCTTAGCAACTAAACTCAAAATAATGTATACACGCTCTCCGTATAAGTAGTCTTTCCATTTACCAACCTTTTTATATTGTAAAATCATATTGACTGGGAATGTATTAAACGCAACAAAATACGTTCCTACTATTGCCCAAACAAACCAAGGTACCATATCTAGATTTCCTGTTCCAAACATATAAATTAAGATTACAATCCAAGGTGTTATACCAGCGATAGATCCCCAAATAAATGGTCCCCATTTTACATTTGTTTTGTCTTTGCCCGCATTTAGTTGTTCCATTACCAATCCAAAAAGGTTCATTGTTGCATTTACCACAAAGATTAATATCAAACTCCCAATATCATAAACACCAAACAAAGTTGCAATTAATACAATCATAATTGAAGAACTTAGTGCATATTCAAACCAACGAAACCGGTTTATACCTTGTTTTAAATCGCTTACATAAATAGCATAGGTTCTTTTTGGAAACGCTATAAGGGCATGTGCCCCTGCACTAATTAATAAAAACAGCCCAACAAATACACCAAATGGTAACTCGAATAACTCCCTTGTAGCGATTTCTAAAGATTGTGTTTGTTCATCATAACTTAAGTAAAACTGTGTGATTGTAGGGGTGAATTCTGAAATTGTTTGAATTACAGAATATGCTAAAATTAACATCAATATCCCTTGAATTAAATGTAAACCACCCATGATTTTGTTAAACTTTCTTAACTTTCCATATTGCTCATCCATACTGAAGCCTCCCTTTTATTTTTATACTAATACAGTATAACTTTATCATAATATTATCATATATACCTTAAAATAGCATTTTTAATCTAAATTATGGCTTCCTATTCATAGACAAATTTCCAAGCGGTTTCATCTAAATACAGCAAACTAAAAGGAATGTTATCCGATTGATATCATCAACATTCCTTGTATAAATATAAAATAACGAGCTCTTTTGGGTGTTTAAGTTCATGAAAGTTTTTCTAATAAAGTAACGGTTTCAATATGACTCGTTTGTGGAAACATATCAAAAGGTGTGGTTTCAATAATTTTATATTGATTGGCTTGCAAAAAGTTTAAGTCTCTAGCAAGGGTTGATACATTACATGAAATATACACAATGCGTTGAATACCCTGTTTGATGATGCTTTCCAAGAATTTTTTATCGCACCCTTTTCTTGGCGGATCAACAAACAATACATCGATAGGTTCTTTAACAGTCGGAAGTACATCTTCTGATGCACCGACAATAAACTTTGCATTTTCTATGTTGTTATTCTTCGCATTTTGTTGAGCATTTTTAATAGAATCCTTAATAATATCAAACCCAATAACTTGTTTAACGTCTTTTGCGGCAGTTAGTCCTATGGTTCCAATACCACAATAAGCATCAACCACGGTATAGTCTTCTTTAAGTGAAGCGTATTCAATTGCTTTTTTATATAGTTCTTCAGTTTGTACAGGATTAATTTGGTAGAAAGAACGATGGGAAATTTCATAGTTTAGCCCAAGCAATGTATCATGAATCTTATCTTCACCAAGCAATACACGAGATTTAGGTCCTAATAATACATTGGTTTTCTTTGAATTAATATTTTGAACAATTGAAGTGACTTGTGGGTAGCGTTCAATCAGTCGGCTAATAATCTCATCTTTGTTTGGCAATTTTCCATGCTTAGTTATAAACGTCACGCTAATTTCTTCTAAAGACATACTATAACGGAACATAATGGCTTTTAATAAGCCCTCATCTTCATTTTCATCATAGATACTTAAATCTAACTCTGTAAATAAACTTCTAAAATATCTAACCATGTCTGAAATGACTTTTGGAAATACATGACACCTTTTAATATTAACAATATCATGCGAACGGGCTTTATATAAACCTGCAACAATTTTCCCTTTCTCTTTCGAGAAAGGTATAATAACTTTATTTCGATAATAATATGGATTGTTCATCCCAACGGTTTCTAAAACCTTAGTATCAACTTTACCAAGTTTCTTTAATGTTTGATCAGTTCGGTACCGTTTAAAATCCAATTGTGTTTGATAGTTCATATGCATAGTATTGCAGCCACCACACGACTGATAATGTTCACAAATAGGAATTTTTCTAAATGGCGACTCTTTTTTAATCTCTACTAATCTACCGAAACCAAAATTTTTATTTGTTTTAATGACTTTAATTAACGCACGCTCACCCTTTAATGCATCTTTAACAAATATAGGATATCCATCAATCTTGCATACCCCCATTGCATCATGGGTTAAGTCAGTAAAATTAACTTCATAATACTCATTTTTCTCTACCAAAGTGCTCACCTTCATTACTCAAATTTGTATTTTTTTGCTAGTCCTCCGCAACTTGTCTCACGGTAATTTGCAGGCATGTCTTTGCCTGTTTCAAACATTGTTTCAACTACTGTATCAAATGATATTTTTCTTGAATCACTTAAAAAATATGCTAATCCACATGCATCGATTGCACGAAGTGCAGCGACTGCATTCCGTTCTATACATGGTATTTGAACGTATCCTAGGACAGGGTCACATGTTAATCCTAAATGGTGTTCAAGGGCTATTTCTGCAGCGTACTCAATTTGGTTCAAAGATAAATTAAATAATCTTGCATGCGCAGCGGCCGCCATACTACATGCGCTACCAACTTCTGCTTGACACCCTGCTTCTGCCCCGCTAATTGATGCATTGTGCTTGATTACATTCCCTATAATCCCTGCCGTTAACAATGCTTTTACTATTTTCTCATCTTTAAAACGATGCCGTTCTTGCATGTATTTTAGTACCGCTGGCATTGTCCCACTAGCACCGCATGTTGGTGCTGTAACAACATAGCCTGCACTTGCATTGGTTTCATTTACTGCAAAAGCATACGCACTAACCATACGGTTTTCATATATTTCTGATGGTTCGTTTTTCATTTGCGTTACAAATAAATGTCGTGCTTTTCTTTCAACTTTCAATTCCCCAGGTAATACGCCTTGTCGTGACAATCCTTCTTCAATAGACCGTTTCATAAAAGTCCATATATCATGAATAAAATCCTTAATGGACTCTCCTTCAAAACGCACCGCATATTCATCAAGTGTAATATCCTCGTTTAAACAATATTGCTTGATTTCTAAAAACGATTGATGCGGATATATATGCGGTGTTTCATCAACATCTTCACCTTCAAAACGAATGGTTCCACCGCCAATACTATATACACGGCTACGTGCAACTTCTTCGTTATTTTTATATGCTATTAAATCCATTGTATTAGGATGAACATCGATAAAATCGCTACTAAAAACAACGTCTACGTTACCTAATGTATCTTTGATAACTGCATCCGTTAAGTGTCCTTTGCCTGTAAGACTTAGAGATCCATATAAAATGACACGGTATGAATCGGCATCATGACGTTTTTTAAAAATCTCGCAAGCTTTTGCCGGACCCATCGTATGAGAACTTGAAGGTCCACGACCAATTTTATATAGTTCACGTATTGATTTCATAAAGCCTCCACAAAAAAATAAATATACCTATATTATAACACAAAACTAAAAATAATGTTGAAATCATTGATATGCCTTATATGCCTTAATAAAAAGAAAAAAAGGACCTATAAGTCCTTTTTATTCTACATAAATTTTTACTCTGTCGCCATCGGCACTTTCGATGTTAACCAACTCACCGACTATACCTGATTCTACCATTTCTAACACTTCAAGTGGGTCAATGTCGTAATCGTTCAAATTCGTGTTCTTTACAAATCTAGATGACCCCTTTAAAATAAGTTTTGCAAATTGTAATGGAACTTGAACATTGACTTTGTCACCATCATTGCTATCAATCTTAATCTTAATAAATCGTGCTTTTCTTTTAATAGTTGGTTCAGTTTCTTGAACCTCATGTTTTGGTTGTTTTGCTTCTCTTAGAGCTTCTAATCTTGATTGTGCTTCTGCTGCAGTAATTTTGTCATTGTCTAAATCATTTAAAATATCTAATTTACTGTCCATATTGCATTCTCCTTTTTATTTTTTGTTTTCACACATAATACTAATTCGTTCTACAATAGGTAAAGAGAGTAAGATAAGTTTTTACAACGTCTTAGAAAAAGTGTGGGTTTATAACTTTGCTTTTTTTGTTGCTTCTTCTTTTGCTTGATATTGTTTGCATTTTTCATTTTCATAGGCAATTAACATTTCATACATGAATAATTCCTCCTTTTTTTGTTTTGATTCCACTTCCTCTTTAAAAACATTCGTATATTTAAAGTGATTTAGTAATCAACAAAGATAATCTTTGGTACATTTTTGTTTTTCTTGATCTTTAAGATATTCTTGTTTACACTTTTCATTTTCATACGCGATTAACATTTCATACATAGATAATTCCTCCTTTTTAATTTATAAATTGTTTTTATGAATCGATAAGTTAATTTTTTTAATTAGTTAATTAACTTTGTTGATTACAACTTCATATTATATGATATTTTTATATTTGTCAATAATATAATTTATTTTTTTAATGTTTTTATTGACATAATTAAAAAAGAGCTTAATTTTATTAAGCTCTTTTATATTTTTATATATGTTTATGATGAGATTTTGTTTTCGAAAACCTTATAACTAAGCCATATTAAGAAGATCATATACAAACCACCAATAATCATATATAAGATCATTGGTAAATTTTCATCATTGGTCAATAAGTTTGCGTCTACCATCAATCCTTTTACTGGCCAAAACAAAGGAATCACTCCTAGAATATACTGTCTAGCATCTTGCATAGCATTTAGTACACTCAAAACTGGAATCATAATAAAGAGGCCACTTCCTTTTAAATAGGCAAATCCTTCAACCTTATTTCTTGCAAATGCAGACACAAACAATCCGAATACTGGTGTAAATAAACTAACAATAACACTATAAAACAATGTGTTTGATATTGTGAAGGCGTCAAATAAATTTTTTCCCATCACCGTATAACTATCACCGCTTAGTACCTTAGTCCCAAAGATAACCCAAAACGTTGCATTCACACTTAATATATAGGCATATATTGATTTAAAAATCACATACCCTTTTAATGTGATAGGTGTTACACGTATAGTTACAAGCGTGTTTTCGTCACGGTTATCTAATAAGGTAAATCCTAATAGTGCGCTTGTAATAAATGGTGCGAGTACAGCAAATACGATAATTATGATTAGGATGGCAACTTCTTCTCCGGATCCTTCGGTATTTGTTCTATCTAATATCGCTGGGATCAAATAGGCACCAACTAGCATTATAAGAAATGGATATATTAGTAAGATAAGTGTCATCTTATCACGTAAAATATTTTTAAATTCAAACCTTAATAAATTAAGATATTTTTTCATATCATCATTCCTTTACAGCAGTTTCTGCGTACTTTGGAAATACGATAAACTTAAATAATATGTAAGATAGGCATATAAGATAAATTACACCTACAAATAAAACCCATGTAGGTTGAATAATCATAAATGCGTGGTTCATAAGTAGTAAGGATACATGTGTAGGCGATATCATTAATATATATTTCCATGATGCACCAAGCAAGTCGATTTCATATAAGATTGATGGAAATGCAAATACTATCATGTATACCATAATGCCTGCAAGAAGCCCATTAAAATCTCTTGTATATATTGTAAACGTAAACCCTATCGCTGTGTGTACTGCGGCGATTAAAACAATAAATAAGAATAAGGTAAAAATAGCTATCGATACATTAAAGAAAAGAACGGCTACAACCGAAATGATGATTGCTGATTGTAATGCTAAATAAATTGCGCTAACCATTTTAGCTAACATCAATGCCACATAGCTTGAAGGCGTTATTAGCAGTGTTTTTAAAGTGTTCTCCTGTTTTTCAAAGAATAAGTTCGCACCAACGAGCAATACCGTCATCATCGATGCATCCATGAATAGTACTAATGGAACAAATGTTTTTGCATCTTCAGCACCGATTAAGTAGAGGATTAGTATCCATAGTGCAGTAACTACAAAACTAACTTGAATAATTTTATATTTTAATAACCTCGTCATTTCACCTTTCAATAGAGGAATAAAATTATGCATTCTCGTCATCTCCAGTAACTCTGATAAAGATATCATCAAGAGATGTTTCACCACTATGAATGGTTTCAATCGTTTGATTTTTTAATACATTCAAAAACGCTTTATTATTACCGATATCATCTAGTGGATAGGTTTCGACTTTTGTGCTTCCATTTGTATAATACTCAATATTCACTTCACGTTGTCCATATTTAATTTTTAATTCTTTAGGTGTTGAAATTTCGACAATTTTTCCTTGTCTAATAAACGCAACACGATCACATAGTTCTTCAACGTCATTCATTAAGTGTGTGGTTAAAAACACTGTGCCACCTTGCTTTTTAAATGCATGAATTAAATCTTTGATTATGTGTGCATTCTTCGGATCTAGTCCGTTGGTGACTTCATCTAAAAACAACATCTTAGGATTATTGAGTAGCGCTCGGACAAAATTGAGACGCATCTTCATTCCTTTACTATATGAGGCAACTAAGACATCTCTATCATCGTACAGCCCGACTGATTTTAATAATGTATCAATATCGGCCTTAGACTCATAAAGTTGACTAAAGAACTCCATATTTTCTTTTCCCGTTAATTTAGAAAAGTGTACAGGAAGTTCAAATCCAACACCAATGGATTCGTAGAACTTGTGATTATAATCTTTAAGGTCTTTTCCTTTATAGATAATACTGCCTTGATATGTTTTGAATAACTTGGTTAAAATCTTTTGTGTTGTGCTTTTTCCAGCACCACTTGGGCCAAGTAACCCAAAAATCTCTCCTTCAAAAACATCAAAGCTTATACCACTAACTGCTTCTTTTTTACTTTTTTGATATGTAAACCGCAAATCTTTAACTTCAAAAACTTTTTTACTCATGACTTTCCTCCTTTTTTATACCATACTGAATAATATCTATATAACTTTGAATATTTTTTCTTATGCTATCTATTGGTGTATTTAACTCAAATTCTTGAATTAACTCTATTCCTTGAGCATGAATTAATATTTTAGCAACCGATTGTAAATCTACATCTTTCTTTGTATAACCAGCTTCTTGATCTTTTTTCAATAACTCTACTATATACGCCACACCTGCATCTTCAAATGTTTTCCATAAGTCATGCATCCTTGCATCTTGTGAGTGATAAAAAGCTAGCCACATCGTTACAAGTCGTGGATAATCCTTTGCAAAATTTAGCCCCGCTTCCACCATATCAAGATATAAATCAAAAAATGGTATTTTACCTACATCATCGAGTAAATCCTCTAAATATGTCATCTTGATGGTTTGATATGTATTAACAAGCACTTGAAACGCATCAAATTTGTTATCAAAATATTGATAAAAACTTCCTCTTGGAATATTACATGCTTTAACAATATCAGATACTGTTACCCTGTCATATCCTAGTTCATAAAATACATTTAGTAATCCATCAATGATTCTTGTTTTTTTATCCTCTTTTAAATTAACAAATGTTTCTTTTGGCATACCATCACCTCACCTACATAATATGACACATGTGTCATGATTGTCAAGAAATAAATGACATATGTGTCATGAATTAAAAAAGGGCCATGATATGGCCCTTACATAGATGCTCGAATTTCTAATATTAAGTCACGATATTCTGCGGCTTGTTCAAAGTCTAAATCTCTAGCCGCTTTACGCATATCTTTATCGAGTTCTTTAATTAGTTTGTCTTTTTCTTTAATAGATAGTTTCGAAATATCTTTAACTTCTTTATCTTGAATCGCTTCTAATTTTACACGAATAGAATCTCTAACTGTCTTCTTAATAGTTTTTGGTACGATACCAAATTTGTCATTATGTGCTTGTTGAATCGCTCGACGTCGGTTCGTCTCATCAATAGCAAATTGCATTGATTTTGTTATTTTATCTGCATATAATGCAACTTTACCTTCGCTGTTTCTCGCGGCACGCCCAATGGTTTGAATTAAACTACGATCTGATCGTAAAAACCCTTCTTTATCCGCATCTAAAATAGCGATAAATGACACTTCAGGTAAATCTAGACCTTCTCTTAGCAAGTTAATTCCCACAAGGACATCATAAACTCCTAAACGTAAATCTCTAATAATCTCAATCCTGTCCAAAGATTTAATTTCTGAATGAAGGTATGCTACTTTAATTCCAAGTTCCTTTAAATAACTAGTTAAATCTTCACTCATTTTAATTGTTAGTGTTGTAATTAATGTTCTTTGATTGTTTTTAATACGTGCATAAATTTCTTCTACAAGGTTATCAATTTGATGTTCTTTTGGCCGTACTTCGACGATTGGATCTAAAAGACCTGTTGGTCTAATGATTTGTTCAATCACCGCATCAGAGACATCAAGTTCATATTCACCAGGTGTTGCACTGACATAGACAACTTGATGAATCTTATCTTTAAATTCATCGAAATTTAAAGGTCTATTATCAAGAGCACTTGGCAAGCGGAAACCATAATCAACAAGCGTTTGTTTACGCGCTCTGTCACCATTAAACATACCCCGAACCTGTGGTAATGTAACGTGGGACTCATCAACAATTAATAAGTAATCATCTCCGAAGAAATCCATCAGAGTTGATGGTGTTTCTCCTGCCTTCCTTAATGAAAGGTGACGTGAATAGTTTTCAACACCTTTACATGAGCCTATTTCTTTTAAAAGTTCGACGTCGTATTGCGTTCGTTGTTTTAAGCGTTCAGCCTCGACAATCTTACCTTCTTCTTTAAAGACAGCGAGTTGTTCTTCAAGTTCGGCTTCAATACGACTAATCCCTTCTTCAAGTTTGTCTTTATTGGTGACAAACTGTGTTGCTGGGAACAACGTCAAGACAGTATAATCTTCAATAACTTCACCTGTAACGATGTCAAACTTTCTAATCCGTTCAATTTCCTCATCAAAAAATTCTATCCGATAAGCTAAGTCTTTGTGATAGGTTGGTAAAATTTCTACCGTATCGCCTTTCACTCGGAATGAACCGCGTTCAAAATCTACTTGATTACGGACAAAAAGCATATCGACAAGTTTATTTAAAAGGGTATCACGTTCCATGATGTCTCCTTGTCGAATGGTTAATGTGGCGTTTTTATAGTCTTCGGGATCACCAATACCATAAATACAAGACACACTAGCCACAACAATAACATCATCACGTTCTAAAAGTGATGCTGTTGCACTATGACGCATCTCATCAATTTCATCATTTATTTGTGAATCTTTTTCGATATATAAGTCACGACTAGGAACGTATGCTTCTGGCTGATAGTAATCGTAGTATGAAATAAAGTATTCTACCCGGTTCTCCGGAAAGAATTCTTTAAACTCACTATATAGCTGACCAGCAAGTGTTTTGTTATGGGCAAGAATCAATACAGGTTTATTAACGTGTTTAATCACGTTACTCATAGTAAATGTTTTTCCTGTACCCGTTGCACCAAGCAATGTCTGTTCTTTACTTCCTTGTTCAATATTAGCTACTAGCTTCTCTATCGCTTTTTCCTGGTCGCCTTTTGGTTCGTATTCAGTTACAAGTTTAAACTTTGCCATATTATCACCACTATCATTCTATCATAAGTTTATAATCTATGGTAAAATATACGTTAAAAGAAGGTGAGCCCATGGATGCTTTATTCGTTGCGATAAACGCAAAATATATACACACAAATAACGCCATTAGACTACTTGACGCGAATAGTCAATACAATACAGATTACATAGAATTCACAATTAAAGATAACTTAACTTCTATCATAAAAACAATACTAAACATTAATCCATCGATAATTGGATTCTCAACTTATATATGGAATATTGATTTTATTAAAGCACTCATACACCAATTAAGACCCGCTTACGACGGTATCATCATCCTTGGAGGACCTGAAGTTAGCTATGATGCAAAAACATTCTTACATACTCTACCTATTGATTTAGTAGTCAAAGGTGAAGGTGAAGATGTCATCGATTCGATAATTGGTCACTACCTACATGGTGATAAATTACCCAATCATAACCTCGCTTATAAAGAGAAAGACACAATTATAAATCATCCGATTATAGAAATTAGTGACCTTTCCACCATTACAACTCCATATTATAATGACAAAGACATCATTGATTTACCGAAAAAAATAGCCTATATTGAATCTAGCCGTGGATGTCCTTATCACTGTAGTTATTGTTTGTCTTCATTAGAAAAAAAGGTTCGTTTTTTTCCAAAAGAAACCGTAAAAAGAGATTTGCTTTATTTAATGAATCACGGTGTAAAAACATTTAAATTTCTCGATCGAACCTTTAATGCTAATAGACACATGCTAGATATAATTGATTTTATCATCACACACCATAAAGAATCCATGGTATTTCAGTTTGAAATAACAGGGGACATCTTAGATGAAAATATCGTTGATTATATTCATCACAATGCGCCTAAACATCTATTTAGATTTGAAATCGGTATCCAATCAACCTATGATGTAACCAATGCGCTTGTCGACCGAAAACAAAATAAAGAAAAATTATTTTACGTTATTAAAAAAATCCATGAAGCTGGAATTATTGATATGCACCTTGATTTGATAGCTGGTTTACCAAAAGAAACCCTTCCTTTATTTAAAAATACGTTTAATGAGGTCTATATGCTAGGTGCAAAAGAACTTCAATTAGGCTTTTTGAAATTTTTAAGAGGGACGAAAATTAGAAACGAATCAGATAAATATGGTTACGTATATAGCACGCTTGCACCGTATGAAATCGAAGCAAATAATGATTTAAGTGAACAAGATATCACCGCTATTAAGGCTGTTGAACACATGTTAAATGTATTTCACAATAAAGGCCATTTTAATGATTTTGTTTATAACATAATTGAGCGTTATTTTAAGCCATTTGATTTCTTTTATCAACTACATACATTTATCCGCCAAAAGAATGAGAAACTATTTCACTACCAATTAGACGAAATCTATGCCTACCTATATGACTTTTTAACCCTAAACAATATACCTGCTAAAGACCTATTCAATTTGAAAATTACCTATTTAAAGCATTTCAATGTAAAACCTAAACTCTTCTTTGATAAAGTGAACGACAAAAAAACCAAACAAATACTATTCAATCACCTAACCACAACAACCACACACCCACTCCATGATTTCTACAAACATAGTATTATGATTTCCCATGATGATACCTACGCTGTTGTATTATACAAAGACAATAACCCACAACTATTCATAGTAAAAAATCCAGCTTAATCGCTGGATTTTTTGTTGTTATAAAGTAAACATACGCTGTTATATAAATCGTCAATAATCATTTCGTATGTCCAATTATTTATCGGATTATTAGATGCGACAAATGTTCCAAATGTCAACGCTTCAATAGAACGCATGCGTTCAGGCGTAATTGGTGGAATTAAAATACCTTCTTCGATACCTTTTTGATATACAGATTGCATTTGTTTCCGAGCCTTTTGATATAGTGAAAGTACATGGTTCATTATTCTCATTTTAGCTTCATTACTAATACTGGCATATTCTACATTTTGTGTTAGATGTTGTGCCATCTGGTTTTGTGATGTCATTGTAAAGCCTTGTTTTATATGTTTATAAAATGCTTCTTTAAATGTAAGTGACTCAAAATCTTGAATGTTTAGTAATAATGCTTCGCTGCGATTAATCATTAACAAAATCGCTTCTTCAATCATTTGTTCTTTATGTGTGAAATATTCATAAACGGTACTCTTGCCTATATCTAAAGTTTTAGCAATATTTGATATTGTAAGTTTTTTCTTTGTATCAGGATTAGAAAGAATGTCTAATACAGAATCCAAAATAGCTTCTTTTTTTGTTTGCATATTACTTCAACGCCTTTTTAATATAGGCATCTAGTGGGTCATAATCGTTGGGTGAAGCATTTTGTTCAAACTCTATTTTTGCCTTCGGCATAAAAATCATCATTAAAATGAACACTAAAGCACCACCAACTCCGACGATTGCGTAGACTAGTGCTCCATTAATTAGAAAAAATACACTGGCTGCCAAAGCTGTGAGAGTAAATAAAACACCGATAATATATCGTCCTTTTAAGGTAATACTATAATACATCAATGGAACAATAAAAATGGTTAAGAATGTTGCATATACCAATCCACCAATTGCAGTTAATGCCATTGGTTGCATAAGTTCTGCGCCTTCCCCAATACCGATTGCTAGACCAAGTAAAGCTAAAATTGTTGTTAAGGCTGTCATGAAAATTGGTCGCATACGCACTTTACCCGCTTCGATAATAGCATCTTCCAAATCGTAGCCAGATTGTCTTAGTTGATTAATGTAATCAACCAAAACGATTCCATTGTTTACTACGACACCTGCCAATACAATCAAGCCAATGATAGCAACAATACTTACAGGCTCATTAAATAAGTATAAGATAAGGAAACCACCTGTAAAGGCTAGTGGAATGGTAATCATGATAATGAATGGATAGATTAATGATTGAAACTGGCTGGCCATAATCATATAGACCAATGCAATCGCTAATACACCCACAAGAATCAGTGTATTTACCGCATTCATAATCTCTTCATTTTCACCAAGCACTTCAACACCATATCCTGATGGAGCTTCATATGATGCCATGATATCTTCTACATCTGCGGCCACTAAACTAGGGTTATAGCCTTCTTCATAATTTGCACTTATCGTCAAAGTTCTTGTTCCATCGATTCTAGTAATTGATGGAAATCCAGATTCTAAACTTATTGAAGCGACTTGTTCTAAGGTCACTGGTGTTTGTGATATTGGGTCAATACCAACTACAGTATCTCCAAGGTCATCAATTTCAGGTAACGTTGCATTAGGTTGATCATTTTCTCCGTAGATGTACATATCATAATTATTTCCATCTAAACGAATACTCCCTACTGTCTCCGGTGTTTGCAAGGTAGCGCCAACTATCATCCAAACACCTTCTATTGTTAATGGTTCTTCATCGATAAAGCTGATGTATTTAATGACTTCATCTTTATCAACTTCAACTTTGATTTCTTCGCTTTCGCGTCCAAAACCAGGATCAATATCACGTAATCCTTCGACCCCTTCTAATAAAGCAAC
>CAZXSS010000026.1:0-17847 GCA_964643385.1 uncultured Candidatus Izemoplasmatales bacterium | reverse complement strand
AACGGTATCCAAACGAATCAGAGTACCTACAATCGATTTATGAAGTATTAACATCACTTGATGATATAATTGACAAACATCCAGAATATGAAAAGAAAAATATTGTTGAAAGACTTTTAGAACCAGAACGTATTATTAGTTTTAAAGTAACTTGGTTAGATAAAGATAATAAGGTTAGAGTAAATAGGGGCTATCGTGTTCAACACAGTTCTTTAATTGGACCGTATAAAGGTGGCTTGCGGTTTCACCCCAGTGTAACCCAATCCATTCTTAAATTCTTAGCCTTTGAACAAACACTTAAAAACAGTCTTACTAATCTACCTATGGGTGGTGGAAAAGGTGGCGCAGACTTCGATCCAAAAGGCAAAAGCGACTGTGAAATTATGACATTTTGTCAAGCGTTTATGCGAGAGTTGTTTCATCATTTAGGAGAAAATATTGATGTGCCTGCGGGTGATATCGGTGTTGGCCAACGAGAAATCGGATATTTATATGGATACTATAAGAAAATTACTAATCAAGTTACTAGTAGTATGACAGGTAAAAATACACTTATAGGTGGTTCACTAGTTAGAAGAGAGGCCACTGGATTTGGGTTAGCGTATTTTGTGAATGCGGTATTAAATAAAATTAAGGATACGTCATTAGAAGGTAAAAAGGTAACCATTTCTGGATCTGGAAATGTAGCTTTATACGCTGCTCAGAAAGTAAAATCTTTAGGAGGAACGGTTATTGCCATGTCAGATTCTTCTGGTTATGTTTATAACGAGCACGGATTAAATATAGAACACATTCAAACTATTAAGGAAGAAAAAAGAGGACGCATTAAAGAATATGTTGACGATGATGACAGTGCTACTTATACTGATGATTCCAAAAAAATTTGGGAAGAAAAGACAGATATTGCTTTACCTTGTGCAACACAAAATGAACTTGATGAAACTGCGGTTCAACATTTGATTGATAATGACGTTATTATGGTTGGCGAAGGTGCCAATATGCCAACGACGAATAAAGGGAAAGCGTTACTTCAAAAACATAATATTTTGTTTGCGCCAAGTAAAGCAGCGAATGCTGGCGGAGTTTTAGTTTCAGGATTTGAAATAGCGCAAAGTTCACAATTTGACAATTGGACATTTGATAAAATAAATGAGAAACTTAGGGATATGATGGAGCAAATATTTAATGATATCTATCAAACTGCAAAAAAATATAATAAAGAAAACAATTTACAATTTGGTGTTAATATTTATAGTTTTCAAAAACTTGCTAAGGCTATGATTGAACAAGGTATAGTTTAATCATAATACTATAGATCATATAAAAAGAGCCGTATTTTTCATACGGCTCTTTCTTTATGTCACTTAATTGTGGTGTTCATCAGGACCATATAAGATTAACCCGCCATCAACACGTATTGTTTCTCCTGTAATGTATTCTGCAGCAGGAGAGATGAGATAGTTTACTAGAGCAGCGATATCAGCCGGTTTTCCTCGTCTCTTAAGTGGAACTAAGGTGCTAATATGACCTTGTTTTAATTCTGCATCAGAGTAATCATTTCTATTGGCTGTTGCACCAGGTGCAACAGCATTAACCGTTATTTTATGTTCGGCTAGTTCGATAGCTAGTGATTGAACTAGACGGTTAAGGGCGGCTTTTAGTGAGCCATATACCGCATCATTGGGATAAGCTCTTATTCCTCTAGTCGAAGACGTATATACAATACGACCTTGAATACCTTGTTCAATCATGTGGTTAACCGCGACTTTTGTACAAAGTAGATAACTCCGGTAATTAAGTCTATAGGTATAATCTATCGTCTTTATATCTAAAGTTTTAATACTGGTGAATTCGGTAACACCTGCATTACAAATCAATACATCAAGGTGTTTCAAATCTTTGATTGCTTTTGTGGTAACGTTTTTAGAAACGTCAGCTTCTTCTAAGTTTGCTTGATAGAAAAAACATCTTTGTCCAAATTGGGATATTTTTTCTTTGAGTGATTTTGCCATATCAAGCTCTGTATGATAGGTAAAGGCAATATCATAGCCAGATTTTGCGAGTTGTAAGGCGATTCCACGACCGATTCCTCTACTAGCGCCTGTTATAAAAGCTGTTTTTGTCATAATATTAGTCCTTCCTTAAATGTGATCTATATCTAATTATAACGAGTATTCTAAAAAAATACAATTTGGTATCAACTGAATATTTAATCATTTGAGCAAATAAATATCTTATTATACGATATGTTGACATGGAAAAATATAGATGTTACAATATTGATGAAATTCTATATAGATAGTTTTAAATATAGTTGGGAGTGTTTACTATGAATGAACAGATGATTGAGTATTTTAAAGTTTTATCAGATAAAAATAGACTTGAAATTGTTAAGTTGCTATTACAAGGAGAGACTTGTGGCTGTACGTTAATAGAAAAGTTACCGATTTCACAACCAACATTGTCTTACCATTTAAAAATGATTACTACTTCGGGGTTAGCAACAACTAAGCGTGAAGGTAATTGGATTAAGCATCATATTGACAAGAACAAGATTAATGAAATGATAGCATTTTTAGAGCAACTTAGAGATACGGAGGTAGAAAAATGCAATTTATAAGAGCATTTTTTACAACACTGAATGATGTGTTGTTAAAAATGACATGGTTACAAGAAATAGTAGATTATTTATTGCTTAACGTTTTTGGTATGAAAGAAACAAACGCACTTTTTAATGGTTTATCTTTTTTTATGTATGATGTTGTTAAAATCTTTATTCTATTGTCTGTATTAATATATATATCATCATATATTCAATCGTATTTTACGCCTGCAAAGACTAAACGGATATTAACAAAATTTAAAGGCTTATCTGGGAATATTATCGGTGCCTTACTGGGAACAGTAACACCATTTTGCTCTTGTTCATCGATTCCTATTTTTATTGGCTTTACTAAAGCGGGACTTCCTGTTGGGGTCACGTTTTCCTTTCTAATCTCTTCGCCATTAGTCGATTTAGCCTCTGTCATCTTGCTTGCGAGCATTTTTAACTGGACCATTGCCTTGGCATATGTAGCTGTTGGTCTTGTTATTGCTGTCATTGGAGGGACGTTAATTGATATTTTTCATATGGAAAGATATGTTGCCGATTTTGTTATCGACAGTAGAGATAAACCAGTTAAAAATGATGTAATTATCGAGGAAAAATTAACCAAAAAAGAAAGGCATAAATATGCGATAGACCAGGTTAGAGAGATCATAAATAAAGTTTGGCTGTATATTTTTATTGGTGTAGGTATAGGTGCTGTTATTCACGGATACATTCCTGCAAGCTTTATCCAAACAATTTTAGGGGATAACAATCCTTTCTCAGTTCTTATTGCAACTGTAGTTGGTATTCCAATGTATGCAGACATTTTTGGAACATTACCTATCGCAGAAGCACTAGTGTTAAAAGGTGTAGGCATTGGAACGGTCCTTGCCTTTATGATGGCTGTAACAGCGTTAAGCTTACCATCTCTTATCCTTTTAAAGAAAGTGGTTAAAACCAAATTACTGATTATGTTTATTACCATTGTAACGATTGGAATCATTTTGACAGGATATCTTTTTAATATCTTTGGATATTTCTTTATATAAAACAAAAAAAGGACATACAGCCTATTAATACAAGCTGTATGTCTTTTTAGTATGTGTTACTAATGTAAAGCGTTTATAATGGCTTTTGTAAATGCCGGTAAATCATGTGGGTTTCTTGAGGTAATTAAATTATCATCAATGACAACTTCTTTATCTAAATAAGTTGCTCCAGCATTTTCTATATCCACGGTTAGTGAATGATAGCCAGTCATTGATTTGCCAGTTAAATCACAACTAGAAATTAATAGCCATGGGCCATGGCATATAGCAGCAATGGGTTTCTTTTTGTCATTCATCGCTTTTGTGAACTCGGTGGTTGCTTTTGTACGACGCATATAGTCTGGTGAAAATCCACCAGGAATAATTAAGGCATCATAATCATCTGCGGAAATAGTATCACTAGCGACATCGCTTTTCATCGGTAACCCGTGTTTACCATTGTATACAGTATCTTTAGTTTTTCCGACTAAATCGACGTGAAATCCTTCTTCTTGCATGCGATAGTATGGATAAAGTAGTTCCTTCTCATCAAACAGATTTTCAATTAGCAAGGCGATTCGTTTAATAAATAACACGCTCCTTTTACAATACTCTTTATATATATAGTATAACTGAACTTTTTTAAGTTATAAAATTATATACATTGATGAAAGAACTATAGATATATTTATTGTTATATAACCTATATTGCATATAGTAAAAAGGTCTCTAATAGTTGTTTTGTATTAAGGTAAAGTTTATTTGATAGTGAAAATTTTTTGTAAGATGCATAAAAACAGAGTAGATATTCAATAATCTACTCTGTCTTTTAACACTTTTATATAGTTAATCGGCCATGATAAATGTTTGAAGTAAATCATGTAAAGCTTCTGGATCTTTCAACCGGTAGTTTGCATTGGTATCCCCATAACCGATTTTTACAGTGTAATTATTTGGGTGCGTTTTAAACATGTCTTCATCTGTAGTATCATCCCCAGCAATAAAGATGAAATCATAAGCTTCCTCACCGCTAAATGTTAAGGCAGCTTGTCCTTTATTCATCCGTTGATCTTTGACCTCTAAAACACGCCGGCCATCTTGTATTTCAATTGGTTGGTGACCAATGATACTCCGTAATGCTTCTTTTAATTCTGGAAGTTTGACGGAAACCATGTCAGGTTCACTGTTTCTATAATGAAAGGCAATAGAGTGAGATTTATCTTCAATGAACGATCCAGGCATTTCATCAGAGAACTTTTGGATAACATTGCGAACACTATCCAGCCAGTTTTGATCGTTTGGTAAAGTGTTAGACCAAGATTTGTTTTTGCGTTTAATCCACACACCGTGGTCGCTTGCTAGGGCAATTGGTAAATCACCTAACCAACTTTCTAGTGTATCTTTATCTCTACCAGAAATTACGACGACATCGGTATTATCTTGTTTGCTTAATCTGTTGAGTAATGATTTTAGAGTTTTTTTGGGTTTGGCTTGATGCGGTAAGCTTCGGATAGGACTTAATGTACCATCATAATCAAGAATGAATAATCTTTTTACGGCTTTTGTGTAATTGGCGACCGTTTTATGATTATTGAGATTTTTTGCTTCTTTAACGATTAATGGTTGGGTATGTTTTATACTTTTAAGTCTTTCAATAAAGGTCTCAGCCCAGAAGGTTACATCGTAGCGTTTTAATCGTTTTTGCATTATGGCATGCCGTTCTTTTTTCTCTTTATTGCTTAACGATAACGCTTCGTTAATACTATCAGCAATCATCACATCATCATTGGGATTAACGATAATAGCTTCGCTTAGTTCGCTCGCCGCTCCTGCTGTTTCTGAGATGATAAGGACGCCGAGTCCATCAGTACGTGCCGCAAGGTATTCTTTGGCAATTAGATTCATGCCATCTCGTATTGGGCTGACTAACATGACTTCGGATGTTTTATAGTATCCAATGAGTTCTTCTTGATCAAATTTCTGATAAAGAAACCATATAGGCATCCAAGAAAAACTTCCGAACTCACCGTTAATTTCTGAGACTAAGACTTCAATTTGTTCTTTCAGTGTTTCATAGGTGTCTAAAGTATCTCTAGATGGGGCCACGATAAGGTGCATCTTCACTTCTTTATGGTGTTTTGGATAACGTCTTAAAAAGGTTCTAAAGGCGTTAAGACGCTCAAGAATACCCTTTGTATAATCTAATCGATCAACAGACAATATAACACGTTCTTTAATATCAGGTAATTTTGCTTTGCTAGAAGCAAAGAAATCGTAATCGATACCCATTGGGAAAGCATCGACTGCAATTTTGCGATCTTCATAAGCGAGTTTATAAAATTTATGGGAAACACCTGAAACACGCCGTACACTACTTAAAAAGTGTCGTACATAATCATAGGTATGAAAGCCAATCAAATCACTACCTAATAATCCATCAATGATTTCTTTTTGCCATATTAATAACCGAAATATTTCATAAGATGGAAATGGGATGTGTAAGAAAAAGCCGATTTTTACACTAGGGAAAGCATCTCGTATTAACTTAGGTAATAACATTAATTGATAATCATGGACCCAAATAATACTGTCTTCATCAATATGGTCTTTCAATGTCTCAAAAAACATTTGATTTACATCCTTGTACGCGTTCCAAGTTTTTTTATCATGTTCTGTCTTTTCTGAAAAATAATGAAATAATGGCCAAAGAGTTTTGTTCGAAAACCCTTCGTAAAAGCCTTTGAAATCATCAGAATTAAGATAAACAGGCACACATTTATAGTCGTTTTTTAATGTTGTAGATATATGTGATTTTTCTTCAGTATTTAATGCTTCGTTTGGTAAACCAGGATAACCAAACCATAGGCTGTCTTCACCTTCGTGATAGCCTTTAAGACCAGTAGCTAATCCACCGATACTTTTGTTAAACTCCAGTTTATCATTAGCTTTTTGTACGGTTACAGGGAGCCTGTTTGACACGAATATTACATTTGCCATAATATTACCTCCTTGTATCTATTATAGCATTAATTTTGTTTCCAATTTGATAAAATACGATGTAAACGTAAACATGATATGAAAAAAATCTACCAAAGTAAAATCAAAATGAAGTGTTTTATCAAACATTTAAGTAAGGTAAAATCGTAAATATATAGTGATTATTCATTGAGTGTATAAATATCAAAACCAATATTGATAAGGTATATGATATAATTTAGAGTGGATGCAACTTATGGTTGCGAGAATGTAAGCAAAGATTTTCTTGTCTATTAATTCACATAAATATACTATTAAGTCATAGGAGGAATGTTGATGGAATACTTTGGATTAAAATTACAAACATTGCGAAAGAAAGCGTTAATGTCACAAGATGATTTAGCAGAATTAGTAGGCGTGAGTAGACAGGCAATAAGCAAATGGGAAAGATCAGATGCTTTACCTGATTTATACAATGCAAAAAAATTGGCTGAGATATTTAACATCACATTAGATGAATTAATGGATATCGAAATTAAATCAATCGAAAAAAGCGAAAAAAATAATAAACTATCGTTAGCATTTATGACTATCCCAGGTATATTGGCTGGAGCTGCAGCTTTGTTTACTGCGATTATAATTGTTCGTTACATATTTTTTATGTTAGGGGTAGCATGATATGGGAATAGTGACACATAGCACCTATGGAATATTTGTTTACCTTATAATTTTATTCATCAGCTTCACATATTTATATGGTCTGATTAGTCTATATATTGGTCATAAGGTACGCATGTTTAAAATTGTTATTTTAGGAATAAACTTTCTATTTCTTTTAGGCTATTTAGGATTGTTAATGACGATTAGAAGTTACAATCATATACCACTTATAATTTTATTGTTAATCTTATTGGCAATTATAGTTTTAGGTATTATTGGCGGATTTATGTTTAATGAAAAATACAGCATAAATCAATCAAATCATTATAGGAAACTAATCAATAGTCTTGATAAAACATTTAAAGGGTTATCTATTGCCCTCGTTGGATTGCTAATGGTCAACGTATTGTATCAGGTGTTAACACACGAAGTCGAAGAAGTCTCACATGTTCAATATATCTTGAATGACACACAATATTTATGTGATTCTGATATAAGCTTTAGTAAACAAGATGATGCACAATTTTTCTTGGCATGTGATTTTAATAACTATATTGATAGCAACTCAGAAATTACAATATATTTAGATGATGTATTAATTCATAGTTCTTCGCAATCAAATGAGACAAATATTATACGTGAAGACAATGGCATCTTATCATATAATTTCAGCTATGATTTTGATAACTTAGTAGACTATAAAAATAAAGAAAGTATCACAGTTACGATTATTAATAGTGATGAATCTAGAACATATAATTTCCTTATTGAAGACCGCATCATTATTGACTATGAAACAAAAGTTAAACCTATATGGGTTCAAAAATGACTTTAATCCATGATTGATATATATTAAAAACCAAATAAAAAAGCACTATTCGATTGTATTCGGATAGTGCTTTTGCATATACGGGTAAATTTTATATATTTTTATTCTTTTTAAAGTAACGAATTACTGGTGCATCAAAGATCCAATTTTCTAATTTTTGATCTAAGCTAATTGAAAAGTAGGAACTAGTATCTTGATTGACAGCGCCAAATCGTATGAAAATAAGAATTTGCTCTAAGAAACCAATGGTAAAAATAACTAGAATAATACTTAATAAAATGGTGGTACTCATTATAAATGATAGTAACATCATAAAATAGACTAAAACCGCATTACTTCTTAAGATACGAGTGTGTAGTGTATACATTTTTTTAAAACGAATTAAGGGAATAAGGAAACTTAATCCATAGACACTAAACGCAAGCATTAAAAAATATCGATTTGAAAGGATTGCTTGAGGGTATAAATAAAATAAAAAATAAGCAACGGATATATAGAAAAACATGTCAGCTATGGTATCTAACGCTTTACCTAAACGACTAACTTGATTCCATTTCCGAGCTAAATAGCCGTCGAAGAAATCTGTTGAGCCTAATATCGTGAAAGTGATAAAAAATAACATGAGATATTCTTGCCAAAGAAATATATAAAGCAGTGGGAGGAAAACCAAACGTGATAAGCTTAGACTATTAGGGATTGTAAAGACATGTCGCATACTACACCTCTTTTATAATTACTCTATCAGGTAGAGTTATTCTTAGCGTTAGTTTACACAACATTTTACAAAATGTCAATACAATGACATACTCTAACGATATCTGATATAACAATAATATCTTTTGTTTAGAATAAATTGGTTACATTAGTTGCTTTTTAGAATAATTAGCATTTATCTGATAGTAGAAGATATATTTTATAAAATACTATTTGAATTAATTCGTAACAAAATTAAAAATAGAAGTCTAGACTCATGATTGCTTCAAATGGTATTGCTGGCATCCTGACATTGCATCAATTGCCACAACGGTTTTTCTTACAAGTTTAGACTCCCGCTTGAAGGTATTGGACTTGTCATTGGTGTTGATGCCTTGGTAGATATGGGAAGAACTGCATTAAATATTACTGGTACGATGGTTAGTACGACTCTGGTTGCTGTAAGTGAAGGTGAACTAGAGCGTGAGATATTTAAGCAAGAAAATATTAAAGAAAAAGCAATTGCATAAAAATTAATATTGCTTAATTAAGGGGATAATAGCCAAAAGTACTTTGCTTGACATAGTAATTTTTAAGCGTACAATAGACCTATAAAATTATGGAGGTCACTCGTATGCCAAATCCACTGAATCAAAAAATAAAACCTTTCGCAAAACCATCAAATGCACGTGCATTATACCAAATAATTAATACATTAGTTCCGTTCACATTATTAATTATAGGTATGTATTATATGATTTTAATGAATGTACCTTATACCTTTGTTGTATTAGCTAGTATTGTCCCAGCGTTATTTTTAGTCAGGATTTTCATTATGTTTCATGATTGTACCCATAAATCTTTTGTTACATCAAATAAGGCCATGGTTATATTAGGCCATATCTTTGGGATTCTAACATTTACACCTTTTCATAAATGGCAGAAAGATCACATCACCCATCACCGTACTGTAGGTAATCTTGAGAAACGTGGAATCGGTGATGTGTGGATGATGACAACTGATGAATATGAGCAAGCATCAGTTATGAGAAAAATAGGGTATAGATTATACCGAAATCCTTTTATTTTGTTTTTTATCGGACCCATATTCTTGTTTCTTGTTGGTCAGAGATTTCCCACTGAAAATACAAAAAAAGTATGGATTAGCACCATAATCACTAACCTAGGTATCATTGCGATTATAGTAGCCGTATCCTTAACAGTTGGGTTTAATTATTATTTACTTATACAGTTACCAATTATCTTTTTTGCGGCAATATTTGGTGTATGGTTATTTTATATTCAGCACCAGTATGAAGATGTCTACTGGGAACATACCATGCGCTGGAAATCTCAAAATGCTGCCTTAGAAGGATGTTCTGTTTATCGGTTGCCAATAATACTTGAATGGTTTACGGGGGCTATTGGATATCATAATGTGCATCATTTAAATCCACGAGTACCAAATTACCGTCTTAAAAAAGCATTTAGATCGATTCCTGATTTACAAGAAGGATATATCGTGACATTTTTGAGAAGTTTTAAATTAGCCGTATTGTGTTTTTATGATGAGAAAAAGAAAATTATGATTAGTTATCGACAATATAAAAAATTAAAAAAATCTTACCAATAAAAATAAGATGCCGTATAACTAAGAGGTTATACGGCATCTTTTACATTATGAACTTTGTGTAATCAATGGGAAATTTTTCTATATATTGATCGAGTATATCTTTCGTATAATCCACATCAACAGGAATATCAATATAGGCATGGTATCGTTTGCGAATATGAAAACATTTTAAGTAATCAATACGTTGTTTATACGTTTGTTCATAAGCTAACTTATATAAGTTTAATTGTAATTTGATTCTCGCCTCGTCTAAATGTGCCATGCGTTTGACATCGGCGATTCCAATACCTTTTATGTAAGGTGACTGGATAATCATATCAAATGTACCAGCTGCAATAATGACGCCACGATGACGAAGTAGAACAATTTTTTCATTCTCAAGCACATCAATTTGATGTTGATTTTTAACTGCAATATAGCCTTGCATTTCTGGATGGTACGTTTTTGTGCCGAAACGTTCATAATTTTCTATCATATCATGTAGTTCATTTCCTTTTTGTGCAGCAATACGTAATATCTCTGGATCGACTTTTTTAATGTTTCTCGGAAATTGTACATCAACAATTTTTGATATGCTTACAACGGGAAAGCCATCAACAATATAAAGGTGGTTAACAGGATCAAATTCAATGTCGTGGCCATCAACAGTATAATGCTCCATAGGCTCACTCCTCATCATGTTTTATATATTATAAGATACTTAAAATAGGTTTTTTTAGTAAATACGTTGCGAATTTTCAGTTTAAGTGGCATTCTATAAGTAAAGAAAATACTAGAATGGAAGATGTTTATGCGAATGATAATTTCTTTAAAGTTATTAATTAGATACTATTATCGTATTATTCCAACCTATTTGTTTGCAGCAATTGTATTATTTATTGGTGCACAAGTATTGCCTGTAATAGGAGCAATTTTATTATTGCCTCTATCAGTAGGCGTTGCTTATGTTATGGTGTTTGAAGCAACAGCAATACGTAACCGTGCTTTTTTCCCATTGTTTTATGGCTTTAAGAATGGAAATTACGGTCGTAATGTATGGTATTTACTCTTAAGACAATTAGTCCAATACCTACCACTTGGTATTGGGGTTTTGATTGACTCTATTTTTTCTGGCTCAACGCCTAGTATCGGTGTTGATTTGCCATTCATGCGTATTGGCGTAAGTTTCTTAATATTTGCCATTCCAGCCGCCATTATCTCATTGCTTGTATCAATGGTACCATATATTTTAGCTGATCCTGCTTATAATGTTAAAAAGGCAAACCCCTTAAAAATTAGTGCCATTTTATTAAAAGGAAATTATATAAAATTATTGAGTATTAGATTACTATTTATGCCCTTTATTTTGTGGGCATCTTCAGGTTTAATTTTAAGTTTAATTTCCTTTTATACAAATTTATTTGGCGATAGTATCGTCAGCCCAATAATCACAACATCTTGGCTTTTTTCTACCCCAGCATTGTTTTTATTTTTTACGCCATGGTACTTGATGACGCATGCTGTATTATATAGTCAAATACGGTATAAGTTAAAAGATTTAATGAAACGATATAGTGATTAATTAAAAGATTTAAAAGTATCAATCATATATGTGAATCTTTGGGTTAATAAATTATAAATTAGAGCTTTGCTTACTTCGTAAGTAAAGTTTTTTTGTTTAGATAGCTTCTCGGTAAAAAATGTTAACCTCGACTAGCTGAATCAATTATAAACGCTGTCGTATGAGCGATAATTATTTTTGTAATGTAATCCATGTTAGTCCTTTGCTTTGATTGTTTTTCTTAACTCGCAAATAACAGTGCTATATGTATTAAGCGCGGTTTTACCTTGTTCAGTTATACCGTAAACACCGTGACTAATTCTTTTAAACCATCCATAATAATTCTTTTGTAATAGACTGACGACTTTTTTATTATGTGTGTAGTCTCTTATTGCTTTTGTGTTTTGTGGTTCTTCTTTAACAAAATCTAAAGCAAGTAAGGCAAGTTCTCTATAGGCTGTGATAATTTTTGTTCGGTTAGTACCACCAGTATTGAATGTGGTTTTTCTTGAATGGAATTCTTTTAGTAACGCGCGTTGTTGTTTTTTCTTATGACGTACAGTGTAGGGTTTTGGATCTAAAATCGTTTCGACTTGTTTACGATTAACATCAACAAAAATGAGTCCAAGTTCTAAACTTTTTAATATTAAAAGTTTATCTTTAAATAGTTTAGATTGTTGTACAGTATGTGTTGGTTTTGGAATAGCACAATATACATTGTCACTTATGGTGCGCCGTTTTACTCCTTGTGCTATTAATCTGGTATTAAGTGTATGTTTCATTTCAATTAATAAAATTAGTTCATCTTTGAAAGCCATAATATCAACTTCATTGACTTCTGCTTTTACCGTATAGTCAAACGATTCTAGATAGGCTTTTAATAGGGGATACATAGTTTTTTCCATGGGAACCTCCAAACACTGTCATTATATAATAATAAAGAGTTTGGTTCTAGTGTTGATTTATGGTTTTTAAAGAATTAATGTTAGATTATATTGTTGCTATAATATAATGAAATTTTTATAAAGACATGATAGGAGTGTGCAAAATGGAAAAGATACTTATAATTGGATCACCAGATAGGGGCAAATCAACCCTAGCCGAACAATTATCTAAAAAATGGATTTTCCAGTACATCAGCTAGAAAGAATTTTTCATATTGATAATAGACATCAACATTCAAGAGAGGAACTTAAAGCTGAAATTAAACATCTTAGTAATACTCATGATATATTAGTAGATTATGTCCCACATTCAAAGAAAAACAATACCCACAGATACTAACACATAAAGCGATGTATCCAGACATTAAATATTATGTATTTACAAAGTATCAAGAAATTAAATCATTTCTAAATACAGTATAAGGTTATTTAAGATAACTAATACTTAAACTATGGTTCATTGTTAGATTATAGTATCCTTTGGGTTATTCCTTTATAAATGGTAAAATAATTATAGATATTATGAAGGAGAGAATATGATATGAGCTTTCTTAGACGTCTTTTTGGAAAGAAGCGAAAATCAACAAGTCAGCAAACAAACACAGAACCTAAAACACACGTTAAAGAGAATACCGCCCAAGATAAGGCGAGACAATACCATGTTTCTTTAAACAAAGATAAAAAAAGCCGTTACTATAAGAAATGGCGCGTGAGACTAGAAAAATCAGAAAAGACCATCAAATACTTTGATACACAAAAACAAGCTATTGAGTATGCGGAAACATTGGCTAAAGAATACAAAACAACTGTCGTTATTCACAAAGTCGATGGATCAATTCGTAAACAAGATTACTCATCATAAACTAACTAAAGATAAAACCCCGAACTCGAGGTTTTATTTTTTTTTAGTAAGACATTAGTAGAATGGTTTATGAACGCAATTCGCATTATTTATTTCGCATAATAAAGACAATATTGTTATATATTACTATGTGTGATATAATAATTTATTATGAACCAAAATACACGTAATTTTAGACATGGAGGATACTATGAAAGCATTAAAGTTAGGTGATTTAACTGTACCAATCCCTATTATTCAAGGCGGTATGGGTGTTGGTATTTCAATGGCAAATCTAGCCTCTGCGGTTGCTAATCAAGGTGGCGTGGGTGTTATATCTGCAGCTGGGACGGGAATGTTTCAAAAAGATCGAAATAAAGATTTTCAAGAAGCCAACCTTAACTCATTAGTTACAGAAATACGTAAAGCAAAATCGCAAACTAAAGGTATTTTAGGTGTCAATATCATGGTCGCTATGACCGGTTTTGGAGAAACGGTTAAAGCTGTAATTAAAGAAGGTATTGATATTATCTTTGCCGGTGCAGGATTAGCACTCGATTTACCTAAATATATAAAAGAAAACACTAAAACTAAATTAATTCCAATTATTTCCTCAGCACGCGCTGCTAAAATCATAACCCATAAGTGGATTAAAAACTTCAATTATATTCCTGATGGGTTTGTGATTGAAGGTCCAAAAGCAGGCGGGCATTTAGGATTTAAAGTTGACCAAATTGATCATCCCAATTATCAATTAGAAACTGTGTTGCCTGAAGTCATCGAAATCTTAAAACCATTTGAAGAAACTCATCATAAACATATACCTCTGATTGTTGCTGGTGGTATTTATGATGGCGATGATATACATACCTTTTTATCAATGGGTGCAGATGCTGTTCAAATGGCCACACGTTTTGTTGCAACCGATGAATGTGATGCATCGTTAGCTTTTAAGCAAACCTATATAAATGCTAAAGAAGAAGACATTCGGTTGATTACAAGTCCTGTAGGATTACCGGGACGTGCAATACATAACGCGTATTTGCACGCTGTTGATTTAGGACAAAAACATCCTTTTGCGTGTCCTTTTGATTGTATCGTAACATGTAAGAAGGAAGAAGCGCCTTATTGTATTTCACTTGCTCTTTACAATGCAAAACTCGGAAAATTATCTCATGGGTTTGCCTTTGCAGGAACCAATGCCCACCGAATCACATCAATTATTAGCGTTAAAGCATTATTTAAAGAACTACTCGATAGATATAAAGTAATTAATGAAGCAAACATAAAAGCATTAAATTACTAAATGTAGATAATGATATAGTGTACATAAGTGGGCGATGAGTTATGGATACAGATATAGTGAAAACACTAAAAGAAATCCAACAAAATCAGTACCAGTTTAATAATATAGATAAGAAAGCATTTGCCAAGATATTATAAGATAATATTGGTCATCCTGACAGTAGATTTCGAGATGATCTAATTTACCCTTGTTTAGGATATCTATTTAGTGATAACCATTTTAGCGAAGTAGATTTAACAAACTATGCTACTATTTTAATTGATGATAAGCATTTATTATACGATCTAGAAAACACAAACCAATACAGTGTTTTAACACGAAGTTTTTTGCTATTACAAATTGTGATTATACTTGAAGTGCATAGACAAAATGCAGTCATTAACAAAAAAAACAATAAGACATATGTACACACAGTTTATGCTATATTTCCAAAAAGAAAAAATATATACAGGGTATGATATCGAAGTTGGCTGGATTCATACGATTGCGCACAGTGCGGATGTCATTGATGAGTTTGTCCAAATTTCCTGGTTTAAAGAACCAGAGTTAACACAGCTGTTTAAAGCCATCTCTAAAAAAATGAAACAACCTAACCATGTATTTAATTTTAACGAAGATGAACGTATGGCACGTGCACTTGCTCATGGCATTAATCGCCATATTCTTTCTAAAACATATATCAAAGCCTGGATGGATTCATGCATACCCCTTAAAGACACAGATAACATACTAAGTACTATATATCTAAAAAAGAATACTAAACAATTGCTTAGATCGCTATACTTTTTATTGTTAGACGATACTCAGTATGAAGAACTTACTAATTACATTAAAACAACACTAATTAGCGCATTATAATAGTTAATCTCTAAATGATTAGTTCTTTAAAAATGGATACTAATAAAAAAAAGACTGAAGAGCTCGCTTCCAAAAGATGATGGGAGGAGCTCTTTTAATTACCTTAAACTGCCGTGACTTATATATACATGGTATGATAAAATGAATACTATAATATGAACTAAAGGTGGTATAACATGGGTATTAACACTATACATAATCGTTTTGATTTTTGGGTTTCAAAGCTAAGACTACATAATCAATGGGATATTACTTTAGAACTGGTAACTGACGATAATTTTAAAAAAACAGGAGATTTCAAAGTCGATCCTGATGATAGAAAAGCTGTATTATTACTAAACGCAAACAATCCACATAAGCTTAATTTAGAAGAGGTAATAGTTCATGAACTATTACATTTAAAACTATATCCGTTAGATCAAATAACCGAGTCATTAATAGAATCACATTATAAAGAAGGCACAAACGAGCATACTTTTGTGTATACGCAATTTATGACATCATTAGAACAAACGGTTGAAGAACTTACAAAGTGTTTCCTTTTAGAACATGGTGAAAACAAGAGCCTATCTTATGGTCGCGTAAAAAATACCAAAGGGTTTAATGCACTCTTTGATGGGTTAAACACATATGGATATAAAAAGTGATATGTTCATAATCAGGTTTAAACCATTTTAATTTGGATACATCGATAAGGAGCTGTTTATATGATTGTTGCATTTTTAGAGTCTTTAGGTATCACTAATCTCAATAAATTATCGGGGTTTCATAATGAAATCTTTGAAGGTCAGTATAATGAAGATATGATTATCATAAGGGTAAGCAACCGCCGGACAAAAGTAGACATTACTGAAGAAATTAATGTTCTAAATACAATAAAAAATTCGGTAAACATAGCAGAACCTTATGCGATTAATGACACTAATGTATTATCATACGACAATTCAACCATTGCCTTTTTCAAAAAAATAGATGCGTTAAATTGGCATGAAACAACTCTGACCAATGAAACACATTATCAAGCGGGGCGTGCACTTGGAACATTACATAACGCCTTACAAAAACTCACGAATGTCAGTCGAAATACCTACGATTTACATCCTGATGTTCGCCTTTTGCAAAGTTTAGATCCATTATATAAAAAGCAAGCAAAAACACTTTTAGAACAGTTAAAAAATGACCATAAAAAAGAAAACGAGTTTGGATTAATCCATGGGGATTACTTGTTTTCTAATCTTATGTATCATGATGAAGATGTCACAATTATTGATTTTGATGATTTAGAATATAATTACTACTTATACGATGTAGCCGTATATTTATTTTATCTTATATTAGGTGGAAATCCAGCCGATATAGATATCGAATCAAATAAGTCTGTATTTAAGCATTTTATAAAAGGGTATAGAGAAGTGAATAACAGTACGTACTTAGATTTAACCAAAATTCAGTTGATGTTTAAACTAAGACAACTTAAATTGTTAGCCACAATTAAAACCGCCTATAAAGAGGAAAATTATGGTCCTTGGCAAAAAGCATATATCGTATTATGTAATCGTCAATTCAAACATAAAGAACCGTTTATAGGTATTGATTATACAACGCTTTAAAAAATATATGAAAATACAAGATACTATCACAAATAAACATAGAAATTAAAAAAGAATACACACCTATAGTCATGACTCTCCCAACTGTTTGTAGCATACCCGGTTTCATAACATCTAAAAAACCTAGACTTTTCATTATATCTGTAGATTCTGGATATGATTTTACTAGTGAGTAGATAGTTATATCTTCTTTAACTTTTTTACATAGGTCACCTCAATTTTTTTTATATACAGTTTAAACAATTTTATCTAACAACGTGCTTGTGTGTAGTTCCTTGACATCATTAGCATCTCAACATGCTAAAACATATGTAAGTACTAGAAATTAATTATATGAAA
>CAZXSS010000025.1:0-18000 GCA_964643385.1 uncultured Candidatus Izemoplasmatales bacterium | reverse complement strand
ACTAAAAAATAACTCTGAGAAACGATGCATTTCTCAGGGTTTTTATTTGCGTAATTCAAAAAAAGAAACGCACGCATGCGTTTCTTTAAAAGGAGGAGATATAGTTATCTATTTGTAACAATTTTCTTAATCGTTTCTAGCGGTATTTTAGGTTTTCGGTCAAAGGTTAATAGCCCGTTGATCTCTTGTTCGATATCTGTAAGTTGGGTATAGCAGACCCCTTGGATGTGTTGAGATTCATAAAGTGGAAGGAAGACTGCTTTTAAACGCTTTTCAAAATCTTCATCACTTGTAGCGCTTGAATACCCCCAACCGCTTTGGGTTTCATTTTGATAAGAAATCCCGCCGAATTCAGTAATGAGTATCGGCTCATTATGATAGCTAAAGCCAGGGTTATAAAGCATATGATGCCCAGGGATACTATTTAGGATGGAGTCAACGTTTTGATAGCGGGTTTTTAGGACAGTGTACGATGATTCATAATCATGAATTGTTAATAGATCAGTCGTTCCGTGTTCCCAGCCATCATTAGAGATGACAAGCCGTGTATCGTCTTTGGCTTTGGTAAGATGATATAACGATTCAAGGTAGTGTACTTCACGTTGGTTACTGATGAGATTTGGTACACCCCAAGACTCATTAATTGGTACCCACGCAACGATTGATGGATGGTTGTAATCTCTATCGATTGCGCGTGCCCATTCATCATTAATATTATGCATCATTTTTGATGAAAACTTATAGGCTGAAGGCATTTCTTCCCATACGAGTAAGCCCATGGTGTCGGCATAATATAAATACCGTTCTTCTTCAATTTTTTGATGTTTTCTTACGCCGTTAAAACCCATGGCTTTGGTTAACCGAATATCGTTTTTAATGAAATCATCATTAGGGCTTGTTAGTAAACCTTTCGGGTAATACCCTTGGTCTAATACTAAACGCATGTAATACGGACGGTTATTTAACATAATACGGCCGTTTTCAATAGAAATTTTACGCATTCCGAAGTAACTAGACACATGGTCTTTTCCAGTTTCGGTGATGAGTTCTAAACTAACATCATATAGATTAGGATGTTCTGGAGACCAAAACCGTTTGTTATCTTGATCGTTGGCTTTTCCTAAGAAATAAACAGTTTCATAATAATCGGCTTCAATCTGTTGTGATTCATTTACAATACTGTCTTCTTTAAAGGTAATATGGGTTTTAACGGTTGCGTTACATGCTTGGTTGAAATAAAACCCTACTTTAACAGAATTGGTTAAAATATCAGGAATAATTTTAATTCTTTTGATATAGTTTTCTGGTACAGTTTCTAGCCATATGGTTTGCCAAATACCTGAGGTTCTTGTATAAAATATCGATTCGCTTTCTTCTTTCCAGTATTGTTTACCTCTTGGTATTTCAATATCATGCATATCATCATACACACGGATATGGATGGTATTGTCACCATCTTTAAGGTAATCTGTGATATCCGCATCAAAGGATATATGTCCACCTTGATGGTGTTTTACATGTTCACCGTTAATATAAATATCAGAAATATAATCAATCGCACCACAATTTAAAATCGTTCGTTCATGGGCATTGTTTGATGCAGTGAACGTGGTTTTATACCAACTAATGGCGCATTGTTCTTTATTGTGGATGCCACTTAATTCGCTTTGTACACAAAATGGTACTGTGATGACTTGCGCGTTAGGAAGGGTATCTTTTTGATACCACTTTTCTTTAATCCCGATGTTATTAGGATCAAATGCGAACGCCCACGTTCCATTTAGATTTTGCCACTGGTTACGCTTGAACTGTGGTCTTGGGTATGTGTTTTTCATTGTAAGCACCTCATTTATTGTTTCGTTCCTGTCATGGTGATTCCTTTAATAAAGAATCGTTGTGCAGCAAAGAATAATAACAATACAGGAATCATACTAATAACTGTTGCTGCCATTAATCGTGAATAGTAAATATTGTAATTTCCTTGCATTAATGCAAGACCTACAGGTAATGTTCTATAGGTATCATCATTTAACACGATGAGTGGCCATAAATAGTCATTCCAGTTACCCATAAACGCGAATAACCCAACAACAACTAAGGCCGGCTTTGTCAGTGGTAAAATAATTTTTAAATAAATTTGGAAATGGTTTGCCCCATCAATGCGGGCGCTTTCAATAATATCGCGTGGAATTCCAAGGTTAAACTGACGGAGTAAAAAGATGCCGAAAATTCCACCAAGCCCTGGTACAACCAGTGCTTGAAGACTATTGAGCCAATCTAAGCGGATCATAATAGAGTAAAGGGGAATTAAGTTCATGACGACGGGGATCATCATTGTTGATATTAAAATCCAAAACATGCGGTCGCGTCCTTTAAATTTTAAAATACCATACGCATACGCTGCTAGGGAGGCAACGAGTAAATACAGTAAGGTGTGTAATGACGCGGCTCTAAATGAATTCCAAATATAATAAATAATATTGTGTTGATCATCTGTAAAGATATATTTATATGACGCCCAAGTAAAATCACGTGGGATAAGGTTAAGACTTCCGTTGATGGCTTCAGCTTCGGTTTTAAAACTGGTTCCTATAACCCATAAAATAGGTAAAACCCAGACAACTGAAATTAGTGATAAAATAATAAACGATGCCCGTTTTTTACGTTTTTCTACTGCTTTTAATGCCATCTAATCACCCATCCTTCTGATGATTCTAACTTGAATAATACTGATTACAATCATAATAAATCCTAATACAACTGCCATGGCTGTTGCGATACCAGGATTCGGTCGACCGCCACCAAAGGCAATGTTTCTAATGTACATCATTAATACGGTGGTACTCTCTTCAGGACCCCCACCTGTTGCAAGTTGCGGTTGTCCGAAGACATTGAAACTCGCGATGGTGGTCATAATCGTAATGTAAATTAATTGGTTACGAATAGAAGGCAAGGTAATAAAACGCATTTTTTGCCACGTGTTCGCTCCTTCAATATCCGCAGCTTCATATAAGTGTTCTGGTACTTCTTTTAATGATGCGGTAAAAATAATCATATTCGCACCAATTGTCCACCAAATTGTCATTAATACCAAAGAAACCCATGCAAATGGTTGTTGCGAAAGCCATGGTATATTATCAATGCCAACTTCGGCTAGCGTTAAGTTTAATGCCCCAGCATTTGTATTGAGAACCCACCGCCAAATTAAAACAAGGGTTGCAATAGAAAGCAAATTCGGTAAATAAAAGATCGCTCTAAATACTTTATATCCCTTTGGCTCTACATTCATTAAACTTGCAAGTAAATACGGAATAATTACAAGCGGTGGAACCGATAACACCACGAATGTAAAGGTGTTTTTAAGTCCATTCCAAAAATAACGGTAATACACACTATCTGAATCAAATAAAATCCGTTGAAAGTTCTCAAACCCAACAAATTCTCTTAATTCGGGGATAAATAAGTTCCAATTAAATAAACTTATATAGAGCCCATAAAAGAATGGAAATACAAAAAAGATGAGGAATAATATAAGGTGCGGTAGAAAGAAAGCTCCAGGGAGGAGCTTACTTAAAAACCGCTCGAGCGGTCGTTTACTAGTTACCGCGCGCAATGTCGACAAGTTCCGTCGCTTCTTCTTCGGCTTCGTCTAATAAATCCTGAATATCAGGATTTTCATTAGCCATAGCCGTGGTTACTCTTGCGAATATCGGTTCGAATCCATCTTCTACATAAGGAGATGCAGTAACAAATTTAATGGTATCAACATCAACAAATGTTTGATGATCCTCAAGTGCTAAAAATTCATCGCTTTCTAACACCGAAATATCCGCAGGAATTTGTCCCGCTTCTGCCCAGCGTAATGAGTTTGCAGTAATATATTCAATAAACGTCATCATCGCTTCATATTTTTCATCTGAAACATTAACTTGAAGTGGCATAACAAAGTTATGTGAATCTGCCCATGTTGCAGGTGTATCTCCAAATAATGTTGCAATCGGTGCTGTACCAAAATTCACACCTGATTCTTTAATACCGTTTAACATCCAAATACCATTTATATGGAAGGCTGCATTGCCTTGTCTAAAATAGGTTAAATCTTCATCGACACTAACATTCGTTGGGCTCACGTTATGCGTATGAATTAATTCGTTTAATACTTCAAGGGCTTGATATCCTTCTTCAGTATTAAATGCTGGATAGTGATCATCTGTTAAATCTTCGCCATCATTTTGGAACAATGATGAGATGAAGACATTTTGTGATGGCCACATCGTAGAAAGTGGTAAACAATGATCTACATAGCCTTCAAGCGCATCACATGCCGCTAGTAATTCTTCATGGGTGGTAGGAACGGCAACGCCTGCGTCATCTAAAATATCTTTATTATAATACATACCTAAAGGATGAACATCTAAAGGAATGCCGTAATGACTACCTTCAAAATTTGACCCTTCCCACGCTGCAGGAATATAGTTTTCTTTCATCGTTTCTTCATCAATTAAATTATCAAAATTGTTTAACAGTCCCATTTCTGCATATTTTGCAATACGTCTTAAATGCATAATTGCAATGTCTGGCCCTTCTCCTTGAGGAACCGAGGTTCCAAACACTTCATAAAAATCTGTTTCAGGAATCGTTTGCGTAGAAACACGAATTTCACCTTCGTATTCCTCATTAAAATCCGTAACCATCTGGCGCATAACTTCCCCATCTGGACCGGTAAAAATATTCCAAAATGTTAAGGCAACTTCGCCTTCAGCTAAATCATCATTATCGTCACCACCACACGCAGTAAGCGTGAATAAAGCAACGAGCATTAAAGCCAATACATTTAGTTTCTTCATTATTAATCCTCCTCAATATATGGTGCTTCTTGTTCTGTTTCACTTGGTCTAAACGCTTCTATTTGGGGCCAACCATTACGGTCCCAAATAATCTTGTCAATCATTAATGGTCGTCTTGTTGCACCTGATGGTAAATAAGGATCATCGCGATCAATACCGTGATAAATCATCCAATAATCACCAGCATCATCTTGAATAACTGAATTATGACCATTTCCAACAAATTGTTCTCCGTCACCAACCACAAGACTTCCAGACGATCCAATAATGTTTCGTCCTTGTCGGTCAAGGTACGGTCCTAATAAGGACTCACTCCGGCCAATTTTTACTTCATATGTTGAACTGGCACCATTACAACATGACCCTGTTGACAAGAACAAGTAATAATAATCATCTTTTTCAACAATATAAGGGGCTTCGAAACTGTTTCCAGCAATATGCACCTTTTCACCTACGGTAGATAATCCATCTGGTGATAACTGAATTGCATAAATACCGTGGAAACTCCCCCAAAACATCCATAACTCTCCATCATCGGTTTGATGCACATAAGGGTCAATTGAGTTGTTTACACCAATTGTATTACTATCAAATAACATCCCTTGGTCAGTAAATGGACCTTCTGGTGAATCAGCAGTTGCTACCCCAATAGCTGGGTTCGAATCTCCCCATACAGATAAAGAATAATATAAGTAATACTGATCATTAATAAACTGAATGTCTGGTGCCCAAAGATAGGCAAACCCTTTCCAATCTGGTTTTTGCTCAAAAGCATCACCGACATATTCCCAATCAACTAGATTCGTACTTTTAATAATTGGAATATATTTATGATCGGTACTATGCTCCCATGCATCTTCTGTTCCGTAAGCATAAAACGTACCATCTTCAGCTCGAATGATAGTGGGATCGGCAATAACGGGTTCGAAAACAGGGTTTTCATATGTTTCTACAGATTCTTCTTCGTTTGCGTTGCCACATGCATTGAGTGTAAATACAAAAACTGTAGCTAAAATAAATGTTAGTAATTTCATCTGATCATTCCTTTTTTAGTAACCTAGCCGCCTTATCAAAAGACAGCTAGGCACTTTTTTTGTTTACTCTACGAGTTGAATGACAACAAAGTCTTCAACAGTTATCGTACTTGGTACATCGGTATCAACATGCCATCCTAAGAATAAGGCAAATTTCGCAGTATCTACGGTATCTTGACTATCAAAAACAAATGTATAGGTTGTCATGGTCTCTGTTAAATCCCATTCGACTGGATCTTCATCTTTTAGATTGCTATACCCATCAGCAGGATCTTCAATACCAAGACCAATACGGCGTGTATCATCACTTGATGCTCTAAAGCTTACTAAATATGATTCGCCATCTTGAATTGATACATTTTCTTGGAATAATTGAATATGCCACCATTCCGTACCAGTATCAGTAATGTCAATAACCGCTTGATTATTTTCGAATGTTGCTGTACCTTCTGCTGTTTCATTGAACTCAGCACTCCAGTTTGTATCATCTTCGAATGTAGAGTTTGATAAAATATTTTGTTCATCAGCCACTATAATATCAATGCTGTCTACTGTGACCGTACTTAATGGATCATCATCGATGTTTCCTAAGAATAACGCAATTTTCAAATCATCATAACTTTGTTCTGGTGTAAATACATAATAGAATGTTTCATATGCGTCTCCTACCATAAAGTTTAATGGTTCATCAATGACACTCGCAAATCCGTCAGATGCATCTTCAAGCCCTAATCCAACCGTACGTTCAACGCTTGATTTTAGTGTCATACTTACTAAGTAGGTTACACCTGCATCAACATTAATGCCAGCTTGTTGTAATTGGATGTTCCACCATTCATCGCCTGTATCAGTAATCTCAGCGACAACGGTATCATCTGCATATGACATTGTACCTTCACCTTCTGGGAAGTCAAATACCCATCCAGTATCCTCAGTCATATCAGGGTTTTCTACGACACTCACACCACTTGCGACAACTTCTCTTATACTAAATTGATCTACATAGACAGTCGTATCTTCATCGGTTGATGCCATGTTTCCAAAGAATAAGGCATATTTTACTGTATCAAGTGATTCCTCAGCAGTAAATTGATACGTATAGGTTGCAAATTCATCAGTTAAAGCAAATTCTGGAATACTATCAATTAATGACGCAAAATCATCTGCTGTATTTTCAACCCCAAGACCAACAGTTTTACTACCATCGGCTTTGGCTCTAAATGAAATTTCATATGTAATGCCTGCTTCTATTTCACGTTCACTTTGTGATAATTGAATATGCCAGTATTCACTACCAGTATCCGTAATACCAACATTTAAAACATCATCAATAACGGTCATGGTTCCACTTGCGTTGTTTCCAGGGAAATCAACCGTCCATCCGGTAATACCTAATTCAAAATCTGGGTTAAATAAACGGTTAGGCGCAGCACCAATTTGAACATCTACAACACGTGACGCTACCAGTATATCATCGCCAACTTCTAAATAATATTGAAGCACAAATGGAGTACGGTTTGTCACTTCTGTTTTAACAATACCTAAAACTTCAATATCATCGGTTACATCAGTTGACCCATCCATTGCCGTAACGCCTTCCATAGGGTCAAACGTTTCACCTAACATCACATTCACATCGTCTACACCATCAATGGTTAAATCCCCTTGAGAAGGTGAAACAATTTCGATATTAATAAAATCAATATTGACAGTTGCTGCTGCTTCTTCACTACCGATTTGGCCTAAGTAGAAAACAAGTTTTGCCGCATCAACCGTGCGGTCACTTTCAAAATAAAAATCATATGTTTCAAACGTATCGGTTAAATCAACAGAAAATGCACCACCAGCAATCATTTCATACCCAGCAGTCGTATCTTCAAGACCGATACCTAAGCTTTTACCTTCATCACTTTTAGCGCTAAATGATATATGATACGTTACATCTTCTTCAATTTCAATGAGTTGATGTACTTGAAGTTGCCACCATTCACTACCAGGATTTGTAATATCGACAGTTAAAATTTCATTATCAACTGACCAATCCGCTTCGCCACCTGGTTTATCAAGCGACCAACCACCTGTACCTAGACTAAAATCGCTATTATATGCTTGGTATGGCTCATCCGTTTCAAAGATGACGGTAATATAACGATTTTCAGTTGTTTCTAATCCTTCATCATCTTCAACAGTATAGGTTAAATTGTGTTCACCTAAAATATTCGTATTCACAAATCCGTCCACTTCAATTTGGTCAGTTATGTCATTACCCTCATGATCGGTTGCGGTAACCCCATCAAGCGGATCAAAACTTGACCCTTGTAATACTTCATCATCAGTTATCCCGCTAAATGTCGGTGCTTCACGGTCTTCTTCACCACGACATGCTGCTAAGGTTAACCCAAATACAAATAAACCAAAAACTAACACTATTTTTTTCACAATAATCCTCCTTGGTAAAACATTACCATATTTTTTACCTATATTTTACCACTTATTTTATCAAGTGTCAATTTAATTTAAAGCGTTATCATTTATATATAACAATGAATATACCCTTATTATGCGTGAAATTCATGTTTTTACTTATAACGCTTACATTGGTAAAAAAAGAAAAACGCTACAGCGTTTTTCCGTTTACTTTCGCCGCACTATCGCGAATTATAAGCTTTGTTGGGGTAATTATCTTTAATGGAATGTCCCGTCCTTTGATTCGGTCAATCAATAAATTCAGTGCTTGTTCACCCATGAGTTCAGTATATACTTTTACAGTTGTAAGGGGCGGTAAACTAAACTCCGCATTGGTAATATCATTATAACCAATGATGCTGATGTGCTCAGGTACTCTAATCCCGGCTTCATAAAGCGCAGTTAAAGCACCAATGCACATTGAGTCATTGCCAAAAAAGAAGGCGGTAGGTAGATGGTCTTCATCAATAATGCGTTTCATAATATCATGGCCATCTTTATAAGTTCTTCCCCCGTGGTAAATAAATTCTTCTATATAAATGTTTTTTTCGCTTAAGTATTTTTTTACCAACTCATAGCGTGTTTCTTTTAAATCAACCGCACTTTTTTCACGAATTGATTTAACACCGATAAAGCCAATTTTTTCATGACCTAGTGTTGTAAGATAGTCGATTACTTCTTTAACGGCATTATCTCCATCAAATAAAATTGCATCATGATGCGCTGGATCTGGATTTGAATTGACAAATACGATATGCGGGCTGATTTTTTTTAATTTATTGATTTCTTGTGAGGTAAAATGGCCAATCGCCACAATTCCATCAACGCCTTTAATGCCTTGATAATCGTAGCCATCTTCAGTGTCATGAATGACCTTTAATTCTGTTGTTTTGGTATTTAAGTTTTTTTCTACACCCAAGCGAATCGATAAATAAAACGGATCTTCTAACTCTTCTAGGGTTGTGTACATACTAACAAGGCCGATTTTAAACTTCGTTTTACGCTTTTTTTGACTTTTCCCTTCATATTGAAGTTCTTCAGCAATTTTTAAGATAAGCTCGCGTTTTTCATCGCTAACTCGCAGTGATTCGTCAAAATTTAACACCCGTGACACAGTCCCAATTGATGTGTTGGCCTTATGGGCGATTTCTTTAATGGTAGCCATTATATTCCTCCTAAGTCTCAATCCCAATTTGGTATTCGATATAATTATGAACCATTGTATCTGCTTTAACAACACTTTTTGGATCGGTTTCAAAATAGATGTCATTTGGGATATGTTGTGCTTCTAGACATACGGCGTAATGATCTTTATCTGTTTGTCCATTGTTTAACAATATATTTGTTGGTAGGTTATTGGTATAGACAACAAGTGCTGGATAGGATGTCGATACTTTAAGCGTACGTTTGCTTAATGGATCATGTAAAATAATAGGTTTGTTGTTGTCGATATAAAACGGGTGATCAATACCTTTAGTTGGACTATCTTTTAATGGATTAATACCGTCTTTAAGTGGTTTTGGATTGCGGAAATCAAATGGCGTATTATCAACAGAAATTGTTCTAGCGGGAATATAATATTTATCTAATTCGACAACCTGTTGACTAGGGATTGTCAATGTATGTTCAAGAATAGATGTTGCTAAATCGCCGCTTAAATTAAAATACGAATGGTTTGTCAATGATATAACCGCATCTTCTTTAGAGCGGGTGTAATAATCCATACGTAGTTTATCTTCTTTAAAGGTATAAATAAATGTATACGTAATAGGACCAGGAAACATACCGTTTTCGCTACTTGTATAAGTGAATTCAACTTGATAATCATTAAGTTGAGTAACCGCAAAGTTTTTAAGCGCGATATTGCTTGAACCAGAATGTAAGTTCGCATGGTCTAAAAAGTTTTTTTCTAACGGATATGGTTTTTCATTTAATGTTAGTTCTGCAGGATAAATGCGTCCAGCATAAGGACCAATGGTTGCGCCTAAAAATTTAGGATTGTCTAGATAATAGGCATCGTCTTGATAATGCATGATAATTGAGGCGAAATGGTTGTCTTTATCGATGGTTTCATAGCGTTTAATGCTTGCGCCTAAACTTGTGATGGTGATGCGTTGAACAGAACTTTCATAATCAACTTCTTTGGTTTTAATACCTCTAACTGTTTTTTCACGAATCGTTATACCCATGCTAAAAACTCCTTTACAAATTGTTTGAATGCACTGCGTCCTTGGTCATCTTGTTTAAATACACCACAGTCTTCTAAGCCGGCAATAAAGACGCGGCCTGCTTCTTGTTTAATCTCATCTAAGGTGTTGATATTTTGCTTTTTAAGTGTGTTAGCCCACGCGCTATGTTTACCTAAATCATGGGCTTCATTCGGATGGGTTAAGGCATGCTTTATCTGTTTGAACTCTGTTTCTAAACGCCCTGGTAAAATAGCTAAACCCATGACTTCAATTAAACCAATATTTTCTTTTTTGATATGGTGTCTATTTGGATGGGGATGAAAAATACCATCTGGGTAGGTCTCATTTGTACGGTTGTTTCTTAAGGCAATTAATACGGTATACGTATTATTCTCTTTTCTTACAATTGGGTTAATTGCATTATGCACTGTATCATTAGTTTTCGCAATAATATTATGGTCATGATTTGAATAGGTTTTATAATAGCGTCTTAAGTTTTCGGCAAAATCAATCAATGCTTCTCGGTCATTTCCTTGAAGTTTAAGTATGCTTAAGGGCCAGTTTAACAAGTCGATGGTGATCCCTTTATGGCTGGTTTGATAAAATGAACTCGCCCGGTCAACAGGGAATGTCGCATTACCACCTTGATAGTGTTCGTGAGATAATATCGACCCGCCAACAATCGGCAACCCAGCATTAGACCCAAGAAAATAGTGCGGAAAACGGTCTACAAAATCAAAAAGCCGAATGAATGTCTTCTTAGAGATATCCATAGGAATGTGTGCTTCATGAAAGACGATGATATGTTCATTATAATAAACATAAGGTGAAAATTGAAGATAAAATGGTTCTTTGTTTAACTGGAGTTTTATGGCGCGGTGGTTGCTTCTACCTGGGTGTGATGCATGTCCGTAGTAGCCAACGTTTTCTTTACATAATAAACATTTAGGATAGGATGTGTCTTTGGTTTGCTTCGCGATATCACGAGGGTCTTTTTCCGGTTTTGATTTATTAATCGTGATATCAATCGTGCCGTATGGGGAATTGACAGTATAAAAATCGTTCTTTTTAATCCGTGCCATTTTTATGTAGTTACTATGGATACTACGGTTATAAAACATATCACACGCAGCCTTTGTGCTCGTTTTTTCAAGCGTTTCAAATGATGCTTGTAGGTGTGCAGGTAAAGGTGTCATGATATCCATGATATCTGCTTCAAATAAATCACGCATTTGTGTTGTATTAGGTGTAATTAAGCCTTTGTTTGCGGCGATATCTAAGATGTCTTTTAAAATCATATCAATAGATATCTTTACCGCTGTTTTTTGATAGGGCACGTACTTTAGTTCAAGCCCGAGTTTGGTGTTAAGTTTATTAAATACATAATCATAATCTAGTTGATCTATAAGGGTGTGATTGATTGCATAATGGATGAGTTTATATACAGCATGCATATTTTACACATCCTTTTTATGATAATCGTACGCACTTTTAATAATTGAGGTCAAATCATGTTTTGGCTTCCAGTTTAACATTGTATGTGCTTTATCATGTGAAGCGATTAAACGAGCAGAATCACCGGGGCGCCGGTCAGAAACTGTATATGGCACGGGTCTATCCATGACAGTTTCACATGTTTTAATAATGTCAAACACAGAGTACCCTGAAGCTGTGCCTAAATTAAAGACGTCTGATTGGTTGGTCGTTTGGATAAATTCAAACGCTTTAATGTGCGCATCAATTAAATCTTCAACATGTATATAGTCTCTAACCGCGCTGCCATCTTTCGTGTCATAATCATCACCAAAGACCTTTAACATTGTATCACCTTTAAGTGTACTTTTAATGACGTTAGGAATAAGGTGGGTTTCTGGATCGTGGTTTTCACCAATTTCGCTTGTGTGGTGTGCTCCAGCTACGTTAAAATAGCGTAATGAGACATAGTTAAACTCTGGAAGGGCGTGTTTAACGGTTTTTAACATCCGTTCAATGGCCATTTTGGTTTCGCCGTAAGGATTGCTGGGGTTTAGTGGTGTATTTTCATCAATCGGCATGGTTTTCGCTTCACCATAGACCGCTGCGGTTGATGAAAAAATGAGTGTATGCACCTGTGCACGAATCATTGCTTCAAGTAACGAGCGCGTTCCTTCAACATTATTTTTATAGTAAATAAGCGGATGTTTGACACTTTCACCAACGAGTGAAAATGCCGCAAAATGCATAACAGCGTCAATGTGTTCTTTTTTAAGCATTGCTTCTAATTGATCGGTTTCATGAATATCAAGTTGATAAAAGACTGCTCGTTCATCAACACTTGCTTGATAACCTGTTGTGAGATTATCAACGACGACTACTTTATATCCTTGATCACATAAGATTTTTGTTGCGTGAGAGCCAATATACCCAGCTCCACCAGTAATTAGAAATGTCATTATAACGCCTCCCAATCGACACCATTTGATGACTCTGCTTGATAGATATCAAGCGGTTTTTTAAATTTATCGGTGTACGCTTTACGCAATCCATCAAAATCTGTTGGTACATTTTTATTTGGATAAAGGGCAATCATCGTTCCGCCAAATCCAGCACCAGTCATCCTTGCGCCAATAGCCCCTAGTTTTTTGTTTTCTTCTGTTAAAAAATCCAGTTCCGCGCATGATACTTCAAAATCATCGCGTAATGATTCATGTGATGCATATAAATAGTTTCCAAATGTTTCAACATCACCATTTTCTAAAGCGTGATACGCATTTTTTACACGGTCATTTTCACTGACAACATGGGTAATCCGTTTTAAAACCGTATCATCTAGTGCTGTCTTATTTAATGCCTTAAATGTCGCTAAATCTACATCTCCTAAAGCATCTACATGTAATTTATCCTTAACAAACTGTTCACCTTTATAAACAGATTGAAACCGCTCGTTATAATTGCTTTCTTCTAAATTTCTGGTTTTGTTTGTGTTCATCAAAAATAACGTATAATGCGTTAAATCAAATGGTGTGTAATCTACTTCAAGGGTTTTTGTATCTAACAACATCGCATGCCCTTTTTTCCCGAATTTCACCGCAAATTGATCCATAATGCCTGAAGATAAGTTAAAGTACTCATTTTCGACTTCTTTTGCGTATTTTACAGCTGTTTTAGGATCGAGTGATGTCTCAGTTAAACTTTCGTATATCCCAATCACCAACATCTCTAATGCGGCTGAAGATGATAACCCGCTTGAAGCCGGTAATGTCGATGATAAATAAAGATTAAAACCAGTTGTTAGGGTATACCCATGTTTTTGTAAGATTGCTAAAGTCCCTTGAATATAGTTTCCGTAAGAGAAATGTTTTTTATACGCTAAGTCATCTAAGTTTATGGTGAGGACGCCACGGTCTTCAAATGCTTCACTGTATACTTCAATTAATTTATCGCTTCTTGGTGCATATACACCGTGTATACCTAATGATAACGCCATCGGGAATACGAGGCCACCGCTATAATCGGTATGTTCACCGATTAAGTTTACCCTACCAGGTGAAAAGATTTTATACGTGGGACTGGTATTAAATATGTCTTTATATTTCGTTTCTATTGATGTCATCATTTAGCTCCTTACGTTGATTGTCTAATCATTAATTTAGTTGGTAAAACTTTTTTTACAGGAAGTCTATTAGGTCTTTTAATCATTTGCATACACGATAAAAAAGCTTCTTCACCCATTTCAAATGTTGGTATGTGTAGGGTTGTGAGTGATGGGGTTATATACCGTGATTCCGTATTGTCGTTAAACCCAATAATTTTAATATCATTAGGTACGTTCAAGGCTTTTTCATGAATGGCTTTAAGCGCGCCATAGGCAATAGAATCATTGGCACAAAAGACAATGTCTGGAATCGTATCTTGTAATATTTTTTGCATGTTTTTATAGCCTGATTCTTGGGTAAATACACCGACTTTTATTAATGCTTTTTGATATAAGCCTTGTCGTTTTAAAACATCTAAAAAGAATTTTTTTCGGCGTTCGCCGTATAATATTTCATTTTCAACTTTCTCATAGGCGCCTAAATAGGCAATGTTTTTTTCTTTTAACGATAAAATATATTTAATCACTTGTTTCATCGCGTGACGAAAATCGATGACAATACTTGTAAAGCGGTAATCATTTGGTGAACTATCGACAAAGACAATTGTTTTATTTATTCGTTCAAAACTTTCGATTTGTGAATCACTAAACTTACCAATCGCGATGATGCCTTCTGATGCTTCTATCATAGATGTATTATAGCTATGATTATTCTGTTTATATATAGTAACAATTTTTGTGTTCTCTTGTTCGGCAATGCGCTCAATACCTCGGCGTATTTCAATAAAGTAAGGGTCATTAAGTACTTCGTCTTGTGTATACCACATCACAACACCGATGGTTGTTTTTGCACTAGATGACGATTTTTTGGGTTTTTTAATATAGCCCATTTCTTTGGCAGTTAAATGGATTTTTTCCCGCGTAGATTCTGGAACATTTAACGTTGTGTCATGATTTAAAACCCGAGAGACTGTTGCTATACTTATATTTAGTCGTTTTGCAATATCTTTTAATACAACCACGAGAATCCCTCCTTAAGATAATAATACAATTGTTTTAGTAAAATCTCAAGGTAAAAAATATTTTTTTACCAACATAACCATAAAAAAACCTGCAAAGGTAGACATCAATCTACGTTTGCAGGAAATGAATTTAAAGTGTGGTTCCACTTTTGATGGTTTTTTTATTAAAGACTGCATTTGGAGTGATTCGGCAGTTTCTTTCAATGACAGTATCTTCAGGAATATGAATGCCTTTGGCGATGACATTAATACCACTTGAGAGTAAGTGTGGTTTTTCTTTATTTGGTGTGTAGTCATCTCCAACACCAATTTTGGCGTTTTTACCAACAACCACATCTTTATCGATGATACAGTTTTCAATAACAGCACCTTCCATAATAACGCTGTCGTTTAATATGACACTGTTTTTAACCTTAGCGGTTGGATGAATAACAACACCTGGGCTTAATACTACACGATCAACTTCACCAGCGACAATTGATCCATTAGAAATAAGACCTTGTTTGATTTTTGCTTTACTGCCAATTTTCACTGCAGGCATTTCTTCACTTCTTGTGTAGACGCGCCAATTGCGGTCATACATATCTAATGGTATTTTATCTACGGTACTGGTAAGTTCTAAGTTGGCTTCTAAATAAGAATCATACGTACCCACATCTTTCCAGTAATCTTCAAATACATAGGCATAAATATCTTGGGTTTCTAAAAATCTTGGCATAATATGTTTTCCGAAATCAAGGTCTGTTTCGGTTGCGGTTTCAAGTTCATTTATAAGGGCTTCACGGTTGAAAATGTAAATCCCCATGCTCGCTAGATTACTTGGGGCATCTTCTGGTTTTTCTAAAAATTTGGTAATTTTTAAATCGTCATCTGTTTCTAATATACCAAAGCGGTTGGTTTCATCCCAAGGGACAGGTTGAACGGCGATGGTTAAATCGGTATTATTGGCTTTGTGGGCTTCTAGCATTTTACGGTAATCCATTTTATAAATATGATCACCCGATAAAATAAGTACGTATTTGGCAGAGCTGCGTTTAATGTAGGCAAGGTTTTGTCTTACCGCATCAGCGGTTCCCATATACCAATCTTTATATGGCTGTAATAACGATAATCTTGTATCTCTGCGGTCTAAGTCCCATGGTTTACCAACCCCGATATGTTCGTTAAGGGATAACGGTAAATATTGGGTTAAGATAGCAATATCGTAAATACCTGAGTTACAACAGTTACTTAAGGTAAAATCAATAATACGGTATTTCCCTGCGAATGGTACAGCGGGTTTCACACGTTTTTCTGATAGTAAATCCAGACGTGACCCGCGTCCACCAGCTAATATAAATGCGATGGTTTCCATTATTTTGCCTCCATTAAAGATTTATATAGTAAATGATATTGTGTGGCACTTTTTTCCCAACTAAAGTCTTCTTTCATTACACGTCGAACAAGTTGTTTATATACTTTTGTGTCTTTATACATCGTAAGGGCTTCATTAAGGACATGTGCTAAACTTTCTTCGGAATAATCACTGAAACTGAATCCAGTTCCATCGTGTGTGTATTTATTATACGGTAAGACTGAGTCTTTTAACCCGCCGGTTTCTCTAACAATAGGCAACGTTCCATACCGCATACTAATAAGTTGCGCAAGACCACAAGGTTCAAATCGTGATGGCATTAAGAAAAAATTTACACCGGCATATATTTGTCTTGCGATGGCATCGTTATAGCCAAAATACACGCCAACATATTCAGGATACTTATGTTTTAAGTGATGGAAATATGCTTCAATATCTGTATCTCCGCTACCAAGTAATATGAACTGACATGCTTTTTGGTCTAAAAAGTATTCAATCATACCTTGAACGATTGGAAAGCCCTTCGCTTCAGTTAAGCGCGATACCATACCAATAATCGGGACTTTTTTATCGTTTAAATTGAACATATCAAGGACAGCTTGGCGGTTTTCTCGTTTACCAATTAAATAGTTATTTAACCCAAAGTTTTTAGCTATGGATTGATCTTTTCTTGGGTCGAACACATCGTTATCGAGCCCGTTCATAATCCCAACCATATCAGCTTCTCGTTCTCTAATAATCGGTCCCATACCAAAGGAAAAGTAATCGTATTTGAGTTCTTCGGCATAGGTTTTGGATACGGTCGTGATTTTATCGGTTGTTACAAGTGCGGTTTTTAAAAAATTAATATGACCGTCATATTCCAAATCATGGTGTTCTGTTAGGTTTAAATACGGGAGTAATCCTTTAGAGAAGACACCTTGATAGGCAATATTGTGGATGGTAAATACGGTTTTTATTGAGGTGTATTTCCAATCTTTGTAGGTGTGTTTTAAGTAAAACGGTATTAAGCCTGTTTGCCAATCGTTAAGATGTAATACGTCTGGGAAATAGTCAATTTCTTTAAACATTGTAAGGACAGCTTGGTTAAAAAATCCATAGCGCTCACCATCATCATAATGGCCATACAATGTCTCGCGTTTTCCGAAATAATAGTCATTGTCGATAAAAAAGACATTCATCCCATCAATATCAATATGTTCGATCCCGACATATTCTTCTTTTGTATGCAATGTAATCGTAAAGTCCTTTACATGAACAAAACGGTCTTGATAATTATCTTTAATCTTTTTGTGTGCTGGCAAGACTAAAGATACTTCATGTCCTTTTTCTTTAAGGGCGTTTGGTAAGCTTCCTAAAACATCAGCCAGCCCTCCAGTTTTTGCGTATGGTGTAGCTTCACTTCCTATAAACATTATCTTCATAACAGCACCTCCTATCTTAATTATACTAAATATTCGCTTAATTAAAAGGCAAAGAAAAAAGAAACCTTATGTAAAGGTTTCCTTTGCGTC
>CAZXSS010000024.1:0-19559 GCA_964643385.1 uncultured Candidatus Izemoplasmatales bacterium | reverse complement strand
GTGCACTTGTACCAGCAGAACGAACAAGTTGTCCACCTTTGTTAGGTGAGAGTTCGATATTATGAATAACACTACCTACTGGAATGTTTTTAAGCGGCATTGCGTTTCCAACTCTAATATCAGCTTTTTCTCCTGATACAACAGTCATGCCAACTTCTAATCCTTTAGGTGCTAAAATATAACGCTTTTCTCCGTCTGCATAATGAATCAATGCGATATTAGCAGTACGGTTAGGATCGTATTCGATAGTTGCAACACGGCCTTCGATATTATCTTTATTACGTTTAAAATCAATGATACGGTATTTTCTTTTAACGCCGCCACCTTGATGACGAACGGTAATTTTACCTTGATTATTACGACCCGATTTCTTGTTGAGTTTAACAAGTAATGATTTTTCCGGTTGATCTGTAGTGATTTCCGAATAATCAAGAGCTGTCATATGTCTAGTCCCATTCGTGATCGCTTTATACTTTTTTAAAGCCATTACGGTAACCTCCTTTATTAATGATTATTTACGCAGAGAAGATTTCTATTTTATCTTCTTTATTTAATGTCACAATTGCTTTAGTAACGTGATTTTTATATCCTTCGTGTTTTCCGACTCTTTTCAGTTTCGGTGTGGTATTGATCACATTAACTTTTATTACTTTAACGTCGAACAATGATTCGATTGCTTTTTTGATTTGAACTTTATTTGCGTGTTTATCCACTTCAAATGTATACTTGTTTTCATTTTCAACAAGTTGCATTGATTTTTCTGTAATAAGTGGACGCTTAATGATTTCAGATGCTAACATTACCCAAGCACCTCCTCATATTTTTTAACCGCGTCTTGAGTAGCAAGCAATGTATGTGAATTCATAAGTTCATATACACTCGCTTGTTCAGCAGTGCGTACAGTAACACCCGGGATGTTTCTTGCGGCAAGTAATACAGTATCGTTTGGTTTGTCTAAAACAATCATCACTTTACCTGAAAGTGAGAGATTGTTTAATACCTGAACAACTTCTTTTGTTTTAGGTGAGTCTAAATTTAGCGCATCTAAGATAAAGAATTGTTTTTCTGCAACTTTAGAAGATAAAGCAGATTTAAGTGCAAGTCTTCTAACTTTTTTGTTAACTTTTACTATATAACTTCGCGGCGTTGGTCCAAAGACTACACCACCACCAACCCATTGAGGGGCTCTAATGGTTCCTTGACGTGCACGGCCGGTTCCTTTTTGTCGCCATGGTTTACGTCCACCACCACGAACAAGTCCACGACTTTTTGTGCTGTGTGTCCCTTGACGCATTGCAGCGCGTTGTGCTTTTACAACTTCATATAATGCTTGCTGGCTTGGCTCGATTCCAAAGATTGAATCTTGTAATTCGATATTTCCAACGTTATCTCCAGCTTGATTTAACAATGCTAATTTTGGCATATTAAATCCTCCTTTCAAGTATTATTCTACTGACTCTTCCGAGTTGGTATTTTGTTCTAGGTATTGACTTGGATCAAGTGGCTTAATCGCTTCGGTTTTAACTCCGCGTCTAACGAGAATAAGTCCTTTTTTTGGTCCAGGTACATTACCTTTAATCAATAATAAATTTCTTTCCGTGTCAACTTTTACAATTTGTAAGTTTTGGATTGTTACAGTAGTCGCTCCCATATGTCCCGGTAATTTTTTACCTGGTCTAACATGGTTTGGATCGATTGGTCCCATTGAACCTGGACGTCTGTGATAACGAGATCCATGCGTCATTGGTCCACGATGTTGGTTATGACGTTTGATTGCACCTTGGAATCCTTTTCCTTTTGAAGTTCCAGTTACATCAACAATTTCTCCGTCTTCAAATATATTTACTCGAATCTCTTGACCTACTTCGAAATTACTCATTTCTTTCCCTGTAATTTCTTTTAAGTAGCGCTTAGGATTTGAGCCAGATTTTGCGAAATGTCCTTTTTCAGGTTTATTCGCTAAAGCTTCACGCTTATCCTTGAAGCCTAATTGTAGTGCTTCGTATCCATCGTTTTCGATGGTTTTCTTTTGTAGAACAACATTAGGTTCACAACTAACAATAGTTACTGGGACGAGTTCTCCATCCTCACTAAAAATTTGCGTCATTCCTACTTTTGTTCCTAAGATACCTTTGGCCATGAGTACACCTCCTAAATTATTTTAATATGATATCTACACCAGATGGTAAATCTAAGTGCATTAACGCATCGATTGTTTGTGGTGTTGGGCTAACAATATCGATTAAACGTTTATGCGTGCGTCTTTCGAATTGCTCACGTGACGTTTTGTTGATATGAACAGAACGCAAAATAGTGAACACCTCTTTTTCTGTTGGTAATGGAATCGGACCAGAAATATTCGAACCAGTCTTTTTCGCAGTCTCAACAATTTTTCTCGCCGATTGATCTAATAATCTGTGATCATAAGATTTTAATCGGATTCTGATTTTTTGACTTGCCATATTATGTCCTCCTTTCGCCTACAATTTATTCATAGACTTGCTCCATGGAAATTTACTCTACACTCATCAAGACAACGCCTATCCGTGTGTCGACAACCTCCCACTTCACAGCCCGACTCTGGCGTGAGTCTATGATATGTTACCAAATAAAAAGACTCATTGCAAGTCTTTTCGCTTATTTTTTATTATATAGGACAATAGTCAGCTTGTATCAACCAAATATGGGTTTTGTTATAATCTATTAAACCCTCTTCTTTAAGGGCTTTTAATATTCTTGATAGCGATGGGCGTTGCGTGTTTAGATATTTAGCCAAAGCAGTTTTTGACGTTATGGGTATGTGTTTATCGTTATAATACTTTTGATTAAGCTTTAACCACATTAATAATTTATCTCTTAAACTTTGTTGACTAAGAATTTTTTGATGTTCATTAAGGTGTGTGGCCTTTTTACTATAGTTTTTTAGGAAATATTCTCTAAATGTGTCTGAATGTTTTAAAAGATGGTTCAGTTTATCCTTATCTATATATACCACAGATGTAGGTTTAGTAGTAATTAAATGCCCGGGATAATAAGGATGATTCGAATATATCAAAAAATCTCCAAATATATCTCCAGGATTTAAAACACTTAGTTTAATTTCTTTGCCTTCATAAGAAAATTGGCTAAGCTTTACTTGTCCTTGTAAGACAAGACCAATCTTTGTACATTGATCATCTTCAGTAAATATCGTGTATCTTTTAGGATAGTTACAAGGTAATGGCAACTGTGTTTTTAAGAAGCTTTCTTCAAAAATATTTTTCATTTTTTTCTCCTTTTCGTAACATATGTTACACAGTATGTAATATGCATAGTATATCATAGTTATAGATATAAACAACAGGAGGCGAAGTATTATGAAACAACTTTATCGAATTTTAATCATATTTATTCTATCCTTACTATTATACGCGTGCGAGGAAACCGCCGATTCTACAATCGATGTGTTAGTCCCAAATGGCACCACAAGCTTTTCGCATGCGCAAATAGAATATGAAAACAATGATATTCTCATTGAGCGTGTTAGTGGTCCTAATATTTTAATATCTGCTTTTACAAGCGAGTCACATGACATTATTATCGCACCAGTGAATTTAGGAGCTAACTTGTATAATAAAGGATCAGATTATCAGTTACTTGGTGTGCTAACATGGAATAATTTACAATTTATCTCAGATGAGCCTATACATACTATAGATGATTTAGTAGGTAAGGATATCCAAGCTTTTGGGGAAGGTTCAATTCCTGAAATGATAGTAGAAACGTTATTACAAAAGTCTGATGTAGCAACAGAAGTCAGCATGAACTATCGTGCACAATCTGTTCAAGAAAGCTATACACATTTCAAACAAAATGGTGGTGTTGCTTTGGTTGCAGAACCCATCACAACTATGGCAAAAAGCAATAGCGATCAGTTATACGTACTTGATCTAGCGGATTTATGGTCGGAATATACTGAATACGAGAATTTTCCTCAATCAGGTGTTTTCGTGAAACCTTCATTAAGCGAAGACGATACTGCAATTTACCTTAATGCATTAACAGAAAATATGGAAACACTCACAACAGATCCTGCCGAAATTGCAGATTATGGCCAGCGCTTAAACTATCCTTTTCCTCAACAAATTATCGAACAAAGTATACCATCTAGCGGCATAGATTTCATTCCAATTAACAGTTGCAAAGATGAGGTTGATGCCTTTATGAGATTAATACTTACATTCAATGGTAACCTTATAAACAACGAGATTCCAGACGACGATTTTTATTATAAAAAAGATGAATAAACTAATTAGTTTGTGTGCATTTGTTCTACTACTATTAATATGGTACGCTATTTCAATGAATATCGGCAACACCTACATAGTTCCTTCACCATATCTAGTTTTTCGAGAAATCTTTCATCTATTAATTAAAATTGATAATCTGTTTATTATTAGCCAATCTTTATTCCGATTGTTTTATTCATTGTTTGTTGCTAGTTTAACAGGAATAGTACTCGGTTTCTTAGCCGCTAAATTTAATTGGCTTAATCAGTTTTTAAAGCCCATAATTAGTACCTTGAGAACTACCCCAATTATTGCAATTATTATAATTCTATTAGTTCTAGTTGGAAGACTTAATTCTGTATATATTATAGTTTTTTTAGTCCTTTTCCCTATTATGTATGAAGGTGTTATTGGGGGGGTACATAAAATAGATGATAATGTTATCGATGCATTCCGTTTAGATCCAGCAACACTGTCTCAAACGTTTATTTATATGTATCTCCCTTTAACTTTATCTCATATTAAAATTGCTTTACTCCAAAGTGTGGGCTTAGGATTCAAAGTATTAGTTATGGCAGAATTTATCGCGCAAACTAAAAACAGTATTGGTTCTAAACTATATGAGGCAAGCATCTCTATCAATTATTCAATAATATTTGCTTGGTCAATTATTATTATCATCATAGCAGTCATTATAGAAATTGGTATTCATAAGATAAAATCCATATAAAAACGGTTCAAAATTTGAACCGTTTTTAACTTAAGTGGTAATTATTGTTCCTGTTTTTAGCTCGAAAGCATCGACAGCTTTATCTAAAGAAGAAATAATAGCCTTTTTATTATTGCCTTGTGCTAAAAATTTCAGACATGCTTGAACCTTAGGATACATGCTACCCTTAGCAAACTCATCTGTTTGTAAATATGATTCTATTTTGTTTGCTGTGATAGTCTTTAACGCTTTTTGTTCTGGTGTGTTGAAGTTTACATAAACATGGTCAACAGCAGTAAGAATAACAAGAAAATCTGCATTAACAATCTCAGCAATTTTTGCACTAGCATAATCTTTGTCAATCACTGCGGCAACCCCGTGTAACTCATTATTTTTTTCAATGACAGGAACTCCCCCACCACCTGCACAAATAACTATATGGTCGTTATGTAGTAAAGACTTAATCATCTCTTTTTCGACAACGTCTACGGGAAGTGGAGAAGGTACTAAACGTCGATATCCTCTACCACTATCCTCTTTCATAGTAAATCCTTTTTCTTTACTAAGCACGTCAGCTTCTTCTTTTGTATAAAATCCACCCACAGGTTTAGAAGGATTTTGGAATAGGGGATCATGCTCATCAACGATAACCTGTGTAATCAATGCTCCAATCGATTTTTTTATTTCATGTTGTTTCATTCCATTATAAATGGCATTTTGTAAATGGAAACCAATATACCCTTGGCTCATTGCGCCGCATTCAGGGAATGGCATATTCGGTGTTGATGAAGATTCTGAAAAGGCTAGATTAATCATTCCAACTTGTGGTCCATTACCATGGACGATAACAACGTCGTGTCCTTTTTTGATTAACTCAACAATCGGTTTGGCAGCATGCTTAACCAATGCTTTTTGTTCTTCTGCGTTACTGCCGAGCGCATTCCCACCAAGTGATATTACATATCTACTCATAATCGTCACTCATAGTCGCTAACATAACCGCTTTTATTGTATGAAGTCGATTTTCAGCTTCATCAAAAACACGACTTTTACTTGATTCAATAACTTCGTCAGTTACTTCCATTTCACCACTTTTTACACGTGGATACTCATCTTGAAATTCATTTGCTATTTGCATACCAATATCGGTATCATTCCCATGGAACGCTGGTAAACAATGCATAAATATTGCTGAATCTTTTGCATTGTCCATCAGTGATTGATCGACTTGATAATCACTCAACTGTTTAATACGCGAATGCCATACATCTTTTGGTTCTCCCATAGATACCCAAACATCAGTATAGATTACATCAGTATCTTTAGTCCCTTCGAATTTATCTTCGGTGAAGGTAATTGTTGCACCACTTTCTTTAGCAATTTCTTTAGAGTATTCAATTAACTCAGCCTCTGGCCAAAGCTCTCTAGGAGCGACCGCAACAAAATCCATTCCCATTTTTGCTGCTCCAACCATCAAACTATTACCCATATTGTTTCTTGCATCCCCAACATAGGTGAATTTAACACCTTTTAGTTTACCAAATTCTTCTTTTATAGTTAAAAAGTCAGCAAGAATTTGTGTTGGATGGTACATATCGGTTAAACCATTCCAAACAGGAATACCAGCATGTTCAGCAAGCTGTTCAACATCCGTATGCAAATATCCTCTAAACTGCATTCCATCGTACATTCTACCCAAAACACGTGCGGTATCTTTAATCGATTCTTTTTTACCCATTTGTGATCCACTTGGACCTAAATATGTCACACCCATTCCTAAATCAAGTGCACCTGCTTCAAAAGCGCAACGGGTTCTTGTTGAGTCCTTTTGAAAAAGCAATACGACATTTTTGCCCTTTAGATGATGGTGAATTTTACCAGCTCTTTTTTCTTCTTTTAATCGACCTGCCAAGTCAATAAGATAAGTTATTTCTTCATTTGTAAAATCTAATAATGTAATAAAACTACGTCCTTTTAGGTTCATGTTTTTCCTCCTTATTTTAAATCCTCTCGGAATAATGGCATACTCATGCATCTTGGTCCTCCGCGACCTCTTGAAAGTTCACTAGAAGGAATTTCAATAACTTTAATACCTTTTTCCCTTAACATACCATTGGTTACATAATTTCGCGAGTAAACAATGACCGTGCCAGGTTCAATAGCCAATGTGTTTGCACCATCATTCCATTGTTCTCGCTCACTATGAATAACATCATTCCCGCCGCAATTTATTAACTCAATGTCGCGATTTAAATGTTTTTCTAATATATCTTCTAATGTTGTTATAACTTTTTCTACATGTATATTATTATTGTCCTTTGTAATTTCAAAGATTGTTAATTCTTTCATGATACCTGGGTGAATAGTGAAAGTTCCGTAATCAATTTGTGTAAACACTGTATCGAGATGCATAAATGCTCTTGTTTTAGGAATGTTAAACGCTAAAATTGTTTCAAAAGATTCTTTTTCTTTGAAAATCCGTCTAGCAAGATGTTCTATTGCCCGCGGATCCGTGCGCTTAGAAATTCCAATAGCTAATGTTTTTTTATTAAGTATTAACACATCGCCGCCCTCAATATGATACTCTTCATCGCGGTCATAATAACGTGGAATATATTCATCTTTAAATCGTGAATGGTATTTAAAAATATAATCAGCAAATAACGTTTCACGATGTCTAGTTTCCGTATACATTTTATGCATTGAAATACCATGCCCTATACTTGCAAAAGGATCTCTTTGAAATAAAATATTTGGCATTGGATCTGTGAAAAATGGATATTCATTCTCTAACAAATCCATGATTGATACAGGTTTTTTTAGTTCAATATCGTGCGTCCTAATCCCTTCAATCATTTTTCTAACCATGGTATCTTCGTTCAATGATTTTAGATAGCTTTTCAAAGCTGTTTTAACTGTTTGAGACTTGACTTCCGATTCTTCAATAAACTGATCAATAAATGTTTCGAGAATTGATGGATTTTCTTTTAAGGTCTCACTTGCCAAATCTGTTATATATAATACCTCTACTCCTTCTTCTATAAGCGCCTTAGCAAATGCATCATGTTCTTCTTGAGCAACTTTTAAAAAGGGAATATCATCGAACAAAAGTTTTTCTAATAAAGCCGGTGTTAAATTTTCCAATTCTTTGCCTGGACGGTGCAAAAGCACTGTTTTTAATTTTCCTATTTCTGAATAAACGTTTGGTTTCAAATAATCACTTCCTTATACATATATTCTTGGTACTCGCTTTGATATCAAACAAACTACCTCATAATTAATTGTATCTAAGCGTTTCGCAACATCGTCAATAGTAACAACATTATCCCCCATAAGTATAACATCATCTTGTAATGATACTGCATTATCAATTCTTATTATTGTCAAATCCATGCACACTCTTCCAATAATCTCATACTTCTTTTTGTTTATGGAAACGTGTCCCCCTTGATTCATTCTTATGAAACCATCAGCATATCCCACAGGAAGTACAGCTATTGTTTCGTCATTTTGTGCTTGATAGGTAATGTTATAACTAACAAATTCATGTGCCTTTAATAATTTTATATAATTAATTTTTGTCTTAAATATCATTGCAGGTTTTAAAAATGTAATATTTTTTTCTAAGGATAACCCATATAACATTATACCAACACGAGCATGTGTCGTAAAATTCAGATATTTTTCGTATTTAATGCTAGATGACGAATTCGATAGATGAATCATAGCCGGTTTATATGGTAATTTTTCTACTATATTTTGAAATTTTGAAATTTGTAACATAGTGTAATCCTTGTCTGAATCAGAAGTTGCTAAATGGGTATAAATGCCATCCAATATCAGATTATTCTTTTCTTTAATTTTATTCATGAATTGAGCAATTGCAGTAAATGATTTTAGACCTAGACGGTTCATTCCTGTATCAACATTTAAATGGAATTTCAAGTTTAAATCAGATGAAATAACAGCAGAAATCATCATTTCATCATTAATTGTAAATGTAATATCATTATGTGATATGACTGGCAAATCTTTAATTGCTACTTGACCAAAAATTAATATATCAATATCCTTAAATTTATTTCTTAATTCTATTGCTTCTTCTATTAAACTAACAGCAAACGTTCTAGCGCCAATATTATAAAGTGTTGAAACAATTTTGACCGCACCGTGACCATAAGCATCGGCTTTAACTACAGGAATAATCGTTTTACCATCAAGTTTTTGCTTTATTATCATATAATTATCAATGATACGATCAAGATGTATTTCGGCAACTGTAGGTCGATATATATTAGACATAATATTTCTCCACATATTTTGACGTCATCAGTGATAACACACTGCCGTAGGATAATCTAAAACGAATAATATCTCCTAATTTATAATTATTTTTAGTATGTGTTAAATCAACAATAATATGATCACTACTGCTACCAATAAGTCTAATGTCATCATCTACAGGTATTAATTGATGATAATCAACATCTTGTTTACCTATAGCTAATATCCCACGCGTCATTAATCCATAATCTTTAAATGTTGGTTTATTTCCAAACGCATCCATACCAATCATACCCTCTGGAATCGATGGTTTTTTCTTAATTTCAATAATATCTACCTCTAAAGTGATTACATCATTATAAAGCGTATCAATCTGGTTTCCGTAGGCCGTCTCTCTTCCTAAAATCAAAGATTCACCCAACCTCAAGTTATTAATATATGGTGGGTGTTGATCACTAGTTAATAGGTGAATATGAGATGAATTTCCACCAGTCACCATAGGAAAATCCTTTTCAAGTGTTTGTTTTATTAAATCTATCACATCATGTAATCTTATTAATGTTTTTTCGGTTGGAATTATACCCCCGTAACATGTTAGATTTGTCCCTATTCCATGAAGTTCTATATTTTTTAAATTTTTAATTTCATATACGGCTTGGGTTATTAACTCTTTATAATATAATCCTTCTCGTAAATCACCAATATCAATCATTAATATAATTTTATGAATTATATTATGTTTTTTTGCACTCTGATTTAGGGCTTTAATCGTTTTTATTTCCGAATTTAGTGAAAGGTCTGAAAATATCACAACATCATCAGTTTCATAAAGAGATGGGATTCTTAACAAAACTTTAGGTAAAGACGTATCCATATTTTTTAGATTTAATAACCGTGAATCCGCGATATAATCAACGTTTATTTCATTCAAAATATTTATAAATGGCTGTTCAGCACAAAAAACTTTAGTAACTGCCATTAAGGTAATATTGTGTCTTTGTAATAATTGATATAAGGTTTTAACATTATGTTTATATTTTTTCAAATCAATCTTTACTCTTGGATACATATTATCACCTAACTTACTATAGTTTCAACGACTCTTTTAATAATGCAATTGCTTCCTCTTTGTATTTTAACGATAAAACACCTAATGAAGCCATAATATAGTCCGTGTCTTTAACAATTTTAACCTTTGATTGTGGAACGAGTTTATGTGGATTAAATCGGATATATTCTTGAATTATCTTTTCAGTATTATCCAAATGTATTAACGGACCGCCAGTTAGTACTATTAATTGTATTTGTGTCAGGTCTCGTCCTTCTGGTATTATTTTTTGACCATTAGAAGTATATATCTTCCTATAATCTCCAATGTGTCTATCTAAGGCTTTAAATACACATAGTTTTGTTAACTCATACACCAATGCTTTTTCAATTGTTGTAGATGGCATATATGTGTAATTGCTTATTAATTTCTCTAGCATTTCTGCGTTTGTAGCATATTTTTCTATAAAGCGTTGTTTATCTAGGTATTTTAATACATTTTCAAAATTTATAAAAACACCTAAATCACCTTCAACAGTTCGCTTCTCTTTAGATTCACCTTCAGCATATTTTTGATATTCATCGCTAGGTTCTGTAATAGAGTGAATATCTGTCGTAGCGCCACCAACATCTATTGTCATCACATTGTGTAATGTCTCGTCTAAAATCATCGTTGATTCCATAACCGAACCTGGAGTTGGCATAATTGATTGGTTGACCAAGTCTTTAACGTGACTCATCCCTTTCGCGTGAATTATATGCTTTTCAAATGTTTCATAAATAACTTTTCTAACTGGTAGAATATTTAGGTAATCTACTCTTGGATAAACGTTGTCAACAATCGTCAAAAATTCTTTTTGTGGTGAGTTAGAAAAATATTTATTTATACGATAATGATTAGCAACATTTCCTGCATATATAATAGGAATATTTAAATTAAGTGATGAGATTTTTAAAAGATTTTGGTAAGCAACGGTTTTTTCTCCATAGTCTGTGCCCCCAGCAACAATAATAATATTCGGTTTTACCTCTTTTATTTGTTCTAGATCATCTTCTTGTAACTCACCAGCATTAATCAACTTAATATTTGCCCCAGCATTAAGTGCTGCTTCTTTTGCAGCTTTCACTGTCATGTCGTAGACCAAACCAGATACAGTTACTTTTAATCCCCCGGCAGCACTACTTGCAGCGAACATTTCTTTATATTCTACATCATCTACTTTTAAATTGTTTTTCAAGTCATCTAATGCTTTATTTAATCCTTCATTAACGTCAGTATCAACGGTTGTATCGGAGACACCTTTACCTATAAATCTTGGATTTGAATGTATGTTAAAAGCATTAATTATTGTTGTTGTACTCCCAATTTCTGCTACAAGGCAATCAATCTTCATATCCGAATAACTCTTTATGTTTTTTTACAATAAAACTCGCAATATGAATTCCTTTTGTGCCTCTACCAAAACCTTGATCCATCTTGTATTTTTTAGCTATTTCAGGCGTAACTTGAGTACCACCCGCGAGTAATATCAACTTATCTCTTACACCTTTTTCAACAGCGTAATTATGTAGTTTTTCCATGTTTTTGTAATGAATATCATCGTGTGAAATAATCGTTGACATCATAATCGCATTGGCATCCATTTCTATAGCGGCATCAACAAACTTTTCAATAGGAACACTCGTTCCTAAATATGTGTATTTTATCCCGTATTTTTCCACACCGCCGTGTTTAATATCTAACACTTCACGAATCCCAACACTATGTTCATCACTTCCTCCAGTACCGGCTATTACTCTAACAGGATGTTTTTTGATATAACTATATACTTCCTCTTCGCTTAACGTTTTAATCTTCTCGGGAATTTTTAATTTACTAATATCAATATCAAACTCAAGTCGTCCTTTAATTTGTATCCTTGTTCCTTCGCTAGGATGTAAAACTTCTTTGTGGATAACCTCAATGTCAGTAAGATTCATTTTCTCCCCCGCTACAATAGCGGCCTCTGTAGCTATATCAAGTGTCGCTGGAAAGAACATGTCGACTGTCAAAAAACCATCGCCTAACCATTGGACTTCAGGTTTTAACAAGTTTGAATCTCTATACTTTTCCGTTTCTTCTAAGCGCAAGTAAACATTATCTGTCTCATCAAGTTCATCTATAAATTGAATCATATCGGGTTTTTCGAAAGTACATCCATCAATGAGTTTTGAAGGATTATCTGTTAACGTAGGATCATACTGTTCTATATTATTATAACCAAAGTGAGCAGTTACAGGAGCCATATAGTCTTTATCTCTTTTAATTGTCGAGTTACTGCCGACCCCTCCATCGATTTCTCTTGAGATACCGTCATTATTTCTTTCAGGATATTCTCCACTATCAACAAACATACCAGCTTCAACAGCTTTGAAATATCCTCCCATCTCAATGATTTCTTCCATCATTAGGACAGCGCGTTCTTGTATTTCACGTTTTTTATTATATAAATAACCATCTGTATTCAACGTAAGCATGCTTAAAATATCATCCATTCCAACCAAAGCTTGCTTCGCAGTATCTAATGCTTCGATATTATATATATGCCAAGGAACATTTCTACCTTCATCTGGTGTAATAGTACTTTGAATATCAGCAGACGTTAGTCTAGAAATTAAGAGGTTTAGTACATGCGTAACAGTTGCTTCTCTAGTTGATGAATCCATGTATTTCGTATTCATTTGTGCTCGCATCTTATACTTATCAAAAAACTCCCTTAGGGCCACCGCATACGGCAAATTAAGTTTTAAATCTGGTGTTGGTGGCGCCGCTGGTGGTACGGTTGAAAGTGCGATATTTTCTGGTTTAATTCCGACTTTCTCACTAAAAACGGAATTTATTGCATGTTGAACCAACAGTTCAGGCATAACTTTCCAAGCATCACGTGCAGTAGCATTTGCATTATGCGCTCCGTCTATTTGTGCAATATTTGCATACGCTAAAACTTTTTTGCTTTCCGCAGCATCAACAAAACTTCGTACCATATTAATATTTCTATATAATACATTGTATTGCGGATCTTGATGTGCTCCATTTACGCCTTCTTCTGTAAAAAGAACCGCTATTTCAGGACCAGCAACACCCGATACATATGAATGGTAATTAATTGGTCTTCCTACTTCTTCTTCTATTAAGTCTAAAGCTCTTCTTTGAGCACGCAATTGTTTTCTTGTAACTGGTATACCACCAACGCCTTGAGGTGTACCTTCTAGTAAACCGTCAAAATGAGATTGGCCAGCAGTTCTAATAACCATTACATGATCTGCACCATGGTATGCAGCCATACGCATTCTACGGATGTCATCTTCAAATCTTCCAGACGCAATTTCAGTTGTTACAACACAATCTGGTTGAGGATCTATCCCCCCCAAAGAAGTCGAGCTGGGTAACGGAATAAATTTTTTTAATGAGGGACTTGCTTGTTTATAAGTGAACTCTCCTATACGAATATCTTCTTTTTTTCTCCAGATCCATCCTCGTTTTTGAGGATGATATTTATCTAAATCATGTAAAATACTTTTTATATCGAGTTTATAGTTTGGTTTTAGTTCACTCATTATTATCAAAAACCCCCATTAAATATTCGAGATGTTTTCCTTCACCAATTTGATTGCCTGCATCCCTGATGCTTATATTATTATCTCGTGAAACTCTATAGACACAATGTCCAGCACCTTTTCTCAATAAATTATACTCATTTAAAATATCAACTGTTTTTTTAGCTTCTAAACTTGAAAATCCCATTCTTAATAGAACACTTCGTTCAATCGACTTAGATGTAAATTCTTTTCCTAAGTCTAATAATGGATCAACCATTTTTTCAGCTAGTTGAAAAAAGTACTTTTTTAACTCTTTATCAGATAAGTTTTCAAGATGTTGTTTTCTTTTTAAGTAATCATCTTTTCTTTCTTTCATATTATACCCCCCGTAATTTTTATTAATTCGTCTAATTTATTAGATTCTATATTAAGTTCTTCAGTTAGGTAGACTTTGTCCTTTAAACTAAGCTTTTGCCCTTTGAAATGTTTTAAATATGATTTTCTTAAATCGTCTAAATTTATTTCTTTAATAGATAATTTTTCTCCTGAACTAGGGAAAACAATAGTTGAGCCCGGTATTTCATCTCTTGGATTGCCGAATACTAATTTCACATTATTACTTTTTGCAAAAGAGAGTTGTGCCTGCTGATGTTTACCTGCACCGGTGTACTCAGTTTCTTGTACGACTATTATTTTATCTTTCGGCAATGTCTGTGCAAGCTTGAAAGCAACAGCTAAACTCGTGTTACCTGCAGGGCCACGTTCCATTCCTTCTAAAACCGCCAAGGCCTCCGTGATAAAAAAGACACTACCTTGGTTAACCGTATAATATTTATCCATATATCTTAATGGCCTAGCGGCGCTTCTAGGTACGTCACTTCTATCAGGATTTGTAGTGAAAGGTATACCAAATCCTGTATGACCAGTTGTAAAAGATTTCTTGTTGAAGTCGTTATCACTAGCCATGTGCAACCCGCTTAGATCTACACTTGCTGCATAAATTTTAGTATTATATGCTCCGGCATTTTTAACACCTCTGGCTGTTCCAGTCAGATTACCACCACCGGCATTTGTGCAAATCACAACATCTGGATCCTTGCCTTCTCTTTTTCTAAGTTCATCAACAATCTCGTGTCCTAACGTTTCGATTCCTCGGATGCCATAGGGAGAATAAAGTGATGCATTAAAATATTTAGTTTTCTCTAATAAATCTAAAACTGTCATAAAAAGCTCTGGTCCGACACTTAGCTGTAAAACCTCAGCTCCGTAGGCTTCACAAGCTCTCGCTTTTTCTAAAATTTCTGGTTGTGCTACATTATTTGAATCAAAGCATTCCTGAACAATAATGCATTTCAAACCAGCTTTAGCTGCTAATGCTGCTATAGCCGCCCCATAATTACCGCTTGTAGCAGCAATGACACCTTTATATCCTAATTGTTTTGCTTTTGCTATACTCATCGCTGCTCTTCGTGCCTTAAAAGATCCACTTAAATTAGCAGCTTCATCCTTAATAAATATACGTGCACCATAACCTTTTTTACTAAATTTTCTTACGTATTCAGTTATATTTTTTAATTCTACTAAGGGGGTATTGCCTACCATTGAGTCTATTTGAATTTTTTGAATATCCTCTAATGTATATCCTGTTGATTCCAGCATTTTTTCATAATCGAATCCAATACCTTCTTGTTCAAATATGCTGTAATCAATTTGGACAGAGTTTTTAATAATTTCATTTTTTCTTTGTGACAAATCTTTTATATTATAACTCATTATTTTCATCGGCCCCCCAAGCTTCTCTTAATATTATCTCACGAACATCTTGGAGTTCTTCAACATAATTTCCAAAAGTATGTTTATATCTTGGTTCTACTTCTTTGAGTATACCTTTTTCTAACCGTCCCGTAGCTGTTATAATTTGTGATTCTTCAAACATTTCTGATTCTTCTAAAAGTCTTCCTTTAATCCACATTTTTAAAGGTACCTGTGATGTATCATCAGGGACCCTTTCATCACGATTTTCTGCGAATATTACATGCTTTCTTATTCGAACAAACTTCCCTTTTGAAACTAACAAAAAATCACTTCCTTTTTATATATTATGTTGTTGAGTACATACTAATCTATTATTTAAAATCAACACTATAATATCATATCATAAAAACGTTTACATTTCACCCAAAATAAGCTTTGTTTAAATAAAAAACGAGACAAATATAAGTACATCAAATTGTCTCGTTTATTAATATAGTTAATTATAATTGATTTCTATAAATGCTTAGTTTGCTAACGTATCGACCAAATGACGCATGTCTCCTAAGATTGCTCTTGGCACAGGCAAATCAATCATTGTTTTTAGCCCAGCATTTGCATTCAAGACATGGGGTATCATATTAACACACATAGCAATAGTACCGATTCCGCCATCTATTTCTGGGGTTATGCTCATATTAACATTTGGTGTGCCATTAAGTTTAATATAATCTCCAGTTTTGATTCCTTCCAACTCCGGTTCTATTTGTTGGGGATGTTTCATACTGATAAATGACTTTTTATTAACAAACCCTTCAGCTATCATATCAATTCCGGCTAAAGATCCTTTTTTAGCTTCTCCATATTTACTTACTCTATCTATATTGGTAAGAATCGGTTTCATATCTTGTTTAAAATTTGATAAATTAATTCCCAAAGCATCTGCTATCATACTAACACTTTCTTTAAAGCCCACATGTCCTGCTAAATTGTCTTCTGCCACCCTTTTATTAAACTCATCTAAAGATATACCGACGCCTTGCTCCTCCATTACAGTTGGACCAAAAGGGCTTAAGCTGTTCACTCTCTCTACTGCAATATGATTAACATTAGTCATGACACCTGTAAGCGCGATAACCAAAAGGTCCATTACAAAACCTGGATTAATTCCAGTTCCTAGTACTGTAACATTTTTTTCTTTTGCTAATAAGTTAATTTTCTCTGCTAAATGTTTTTCATTTGCTTTAGGATACGCCATTTCTTCTGCAGTACTAATTACATTAATCCCATACTCTAAAACCTTCACAATTTTATCATAAGCTTTACTTGTAAATGAATCTGTGGCTAAAAGTACAACATCAATTTTTTGACTAGCTAATATGTGATCGATATCGTTGTTAACTTTAACACTTGGATGATCCGAGGTATGTTTGATTAAATCTAAAAAATTCTTTCCTATTATATTAGGATTAACATCACAAACACCACAAATTCTAACTCCTTGTTTGCTTACCAGCATTTCGGCAATACCTTTTCCCATAGCACCAAAACCCCATATTACAACGTTAATTTTTCGCATAAAAAATCCCTCCAATATATTATTATAACGTTACGATTATAATAACATGAAGGGACATGAAATGTATATAGCTTCTAACAGTATATTAAAACATAGTGTAGCGATTAAATTTCGTTTGTGTGATAGAGGTATAGCCTTCTTTCAATGCCCATATTTCGTTGTCATTTTTCCGACCAACTTTATCCTGTAATGATATTCGATTTGTAATAAATGTATCAGCAATTACTTTTCCAGATACACTGAGATCTTGATAACTTGATTTTGTAAACCTTGTACCCTTGTAATCTAAGTAATCATCTGGGAAATTTACATTAACAACGTAATATGCATCTGATGGATGAACTTTTACTAAATACTCAAAAGTTTCTAAAAAATATTTTTTCATCGTTTCCTCTCCCAACAAACTGGCAGAAAAAGCCATAGAATCAATACTATCCATTGCTGCTCTTTTTGCTACGGCATAAGTTCCTGAATATTGAATATCCATTCCAACATTCAACCCCATATTAACGCCTGAAACCACCCAGTCAGGTTTCAGCTTTAACGCATATTTAGCAAACAAATAGCAATCTACTGGTGTTCCATCTACAACATAGACTTGGTCATCGATCTTTTCAAAATCTATCGACCCCACTGTTATAGACATGCTAGCTCCTGACATACCTTTTTTGGGAGCAACAACCCATACATTGGCAACTTTCTCTAACTCTTTTTGTGCAAACTTCAACCTACTTGAACTAATTCCATCATCATTAACTAATAAAACATCCATAAAACATCACCTTTCATCTAGTAAGTATTCTATAATATAATCCCCAAAATAATTAATATTTTGAGTGTTATACTTAATATTTTTTTCTATTTTTCCTGTAGTACTATATTCTGGCATCGCTATAAAAGCATATATGATGATTTCTTTCTCTTTTATATAATTAGACAATAATTCTTTATATATTATTAATTCCATTTCTTTTCTTTGCCACACGTTAGATATATTTGGAAATCGAGATGATAACATAAACTCAGTAAGTAAAATTTTGTTTTTATAACATAATATCATATCAATTCTTCTATTTTTTGAGAAATTAATCTTATATTCTAATAAAATGCTAATACTTGAAAAAGTATTTTTATCAATCTTATTTTCAATATAAGCAAATAGGCGAAGCATAATTATATAATTATCTAACCACGAAACAATTTCAGCAATAGATACATTTCTTCTAAAAAGTTGTTTTTTATTAAAAATTAGTCTTAATTTCTTTGTGTAGCTTTTGCTATATATTTTAGATCCTCTATCATTAAGTTTACCAATACATATTTTCCATGTTCCGTAGATATTTAATTGTTGATAAAAATTATAAAAATTGCTTGGGTTTTTAAAATATATCATTGCATTTTTATTCATATAAACTCCTGTCAAATAATTTAGTATCTATTTTATAATACCCTTATATGAGCTTATATGCAAGGTTTTAAGCTAGATATAATACCGAATTTTTGTACCTAAAATTAGTTAAATAAAATGAAAATTTTCTCAAATTTTATATAATACTAATTACTATGAATAACGACATGATTGATGCATGTGTTTTTTATAAAACTTTAATTTCTTATATTAAAGTTTTCTACTAATTATTTATACATTTTAACTAGAGTTTATGGAAAATAATGAAATACATCAAAAATACAAAAAGAAGAATACAAATGTATTCTTCTTAGTTTGAGAAAGGAAGAGAGCCTTCCGGCTCTCAGATACTTAGTATCGTTTAGAAAGGAATAAAGTGTTTACTAAGTATGTTTACAAAAGAGATTATATATTATCATATTATATTTAATAAATCAATTAATTTTTTACTATTTTGTCATTTTTTTTAATAAATATTAACTTTATATTTTGAACAAGTGATTTGTTAACGACACATTATTTATTATTCGTGAATAATGGTATAAAAAACTACAAATCATAGTGTTTGTAATGTGTAGTGAATCAGTTCTAAAATATTTCATTACTTAATATATCTACAAAATCTATAAAGATGTAAGATATAGTAAAAAAACATTAAATCAAAAACAGTTTTTATTTATAGGTTATTGAGTTAGGTTGTATTTAATTTCTTACTAAAATCAACAGTTTATAGGCAAACCTACTCGTGATTATAGTAATGAATAAACTCATAATAATGAAAAACAATAGTTGCTTCTCACTGCTTTATCAAAAGTGCCGACTGAATACAGTATCACCAAATGAATTTAATCAATAAAAAAAAGCCGTAAACGGCTTACCTACATATAGTGGTGGCTCGGCGCGGAATCGAACCACGGACACACGGATTTTCAG
>CAZXSS010000023.1:0-21782 GCA_964643385.1 uncultured Candidatus Izemoplasmatales bacterium | reverse complement strand
AAGGGAAAACTTTGCGGCATCTATTAAAGCTTGTGCGGTTGTACCAGCGGTTGTCCCTGTGTCTGCATCGACAATATAATCAGCTGATTCTATATCATCTAAAGTAGTCGAGTTATCAATAATATCTTGAATGAATGTGGTGCCTTCAATGAGGATACGTCCCCAGTCATCACTTTCCGAGTGATTAGTAACTTCATAATCCGTTATGATGTTGTCTTTTAACGGTAACCATGACATTAATATCGCCCCACAAACCCATCCACAACAATACGCATAACCGCTTCTCTTCCTTCGGTTTCAACTTGCGTAACTGCCCTGTTTCATACGCGAATGGATAGTCATAATCATTGACCTCAACCTCATTACTACATGAAAACAATGTGAAAGTTAACACAATTAAAACGATAAATAACCCTTGTTTTATCTTATATATTCTCCTTTTCAATATACTTTTACTATATCACATTGTAATCTTGTCTCTTGTCTATGTACGTTTTCACTCGTCAAAATTATCTGTTTATTTCTTTTAGTATAGGTTTTTGTACAGAAGGATTTATTGTCTATTATTGTAGATTTTAATATATTTTAAAAATGTGAGCTGCAATGATCAACTATGTGTTTATGACTTAATGTAATGTATCTTTTGATGAATTAGGTCAACATAAGACAATATTAAACTCTTATAAGGTCATGAAAAAATGACTCATAACTAACGTTATAAGTCATTGATTGTTAATGATGGCTTAGTCTTGTTCTTTTGTTGTAATAAAACCAAACAGTACACTACCTAAAATCAACCCAATTGCAGCACCAATGATCATTGATCTGGCAATATCATTATTTGTAATGAAGGAAAAAATTATTCCTACTGTAGCCCCGAGTGGTAATCCTAGACCAAGTATCATCCATTTAATATTATTTTGTTCTGGTTTAGACATAATTTACCTCCTAATTATCTCATTATATAATGTTAGTTGTGCTGTGCCTTTCATAATATAATACAAATGATAATAGTTATATAGAAAGATTATCAACGAGATAATGCGCCTATATATTTAATAAGGTAGAAAATTTCGCTTTTTTGCACGCATACGCTTAGGTGTTCTTTAATTGTTTCTTCATATGGTCTATACCTGATTGTGCTCCATAATATTGACATGTAATGGCTGCGACTTCTATACCTAGTTCTGCAGCCTTTTTTAGATTATAATTTCTTGCTAGTCCTACTACAAAACCTGCAACAAATGAATCCCCTGCACCAGTACTATCTACAACATCTACTTTTTTAGCTGGAACAGTAATGACGTTATCGTTAGAATACAACATGACACCTTTACTCCCCAAAGTAATAAGCAATCTTCCTCGATGAGATTTAACAAGGTGTTCATAGCGGTCAGATCCAAAGAGTTTCTTAGTTTCTGATTCATTAGGAATAATGTAATCTATCATCGTTAAAATTGTTTGATTTATACTAGCAGCTGGCGCTGGATTGAGAATCGTTTTAATATGTCGTTTATGTGCTTCTTTTAAAAGATAAACAACAACCTCTAAATCTATCTCCATCTGACTAACAACAAATTGAATATCAGGATGCGCGTTATAGAAAGCATCAATATCTTCTTTAGTTAATTTAGCGTTAGCACCAGGAAAAACTACAATAGAGTTATCTCCCTTATAGACTTCAATAACAGCTAATCCTGTATTGGCTTGCTTTTTAAGGACGTAATCCGTATTCAAACCTTTAGATTCTAAATCCGTAATGGCTTTCTTGCCAAATGCATCATGACCAATAGCACCTAAAAATACTAACTTATCATGAATGGCATTGGCAATAAGACCTTGATTGGCACCTTTACCACCAGATAATACTTGATAGTTATCCGCAGTTATGGTCTCTCCACGAGTGAGTTCTTTTTCAATGGTGTACATTAAATCAATATTGATGCTTCCAATAACAGCAATTTTCATCTAATCCTTCTTTCCAAAAACATTTAATCTATAAAAATGATTTTTTAATCCCACATGATTAGTTGATACAATTCATTCAACGTCTTATTATTACATTTTTTGCATCTATATTGCGTTATGTTAATATCACCTTTTAACGGGACTAGATATGATTTGCATCTGCCACAAAAATGGTGTTTAATATATGTTTCATTGTAATTATAATTAATCTCAATATGATATTTACTATGAAGTGTATTACACTTAGGACACTCATATAATCTATAGCCAACTATATTAACTAACTCAGCAGATCTATGTTCCATAAGGTATTGCATAAAGTCATTTTCTCGTTGATTTTTATTGGTTTTAATCAATTCTTTTATATTTGTAGGACTACTAAACCCTCGTCCTATAAAGTAATCTTTTTTATGTCCACAATGAGTGCATGAAATACCATACCCTTCTCCCATCTAAAACACCCTTTCTTACTACCTATTATATCATGAATAATTCGTTATATAATGCGTCTTTACTTGAAGACATTTTACACTAACTCAGGAAGCAAGCGTGTGTTTAAAAGATACGCTTTCTTCCTGAGATTTGAGATATTAATTTTTAATAATAGTGATTATTTCATCGTTTGCGATGATAAATAAATCACGATAAAAGTTGTCTTTTGATTCTTCTAGTTCTTCTTCTGTTGCATAATTTTCTACATACTCTCTTAAATCACTGCGTGAGTTAAATTCAATGATACTTCCAATGATATTATCGTGTTCATCATAGATAATATATCCAGCTTCGATATATTCTAAATCTTCATCATCAATACCATCTAAAAAGTCTTGATTTTCTTCTAAAGTGTAGCCTTCATCTTCTAAATTTTTAGTGGCTTTATTTATTCCGCTACACCCAACTAGCATACTTATTAAAAAGAAGACAATCACGGTAGTAAATATTTGCTTTTTAATCAAGTTTTAACGCCTCCTTTTACCTATGTATTATAGTATGTCTATTTTACCATGAAAGCCATTGGTATAGTAGAGGAGAAACAAATAATAAATGATTTTCTTGTTTACTCTATAAATATACTCAAAAAACGCGATGTTTTGGGTGGCGTTAACTTTATATATGGTGGAGATTAAGGATTTGCAGTATACAGAATCAGTTCTTATTATGCTATAATAACCTAGAAGGGAATGAGATTATGAAACAGTATGAAAAAATTAGTTTAATTGTATTATATAGTGTGTTTTTTATTTTATTGTTTTTGATGGGTTTTCCTTCTCTTTATTTAGGGTTATTCGAAGGTATTATAATAGGTGCGTTTTATTTACTAGGTATTGCTGTTCCTTTATATTTTTTGATACAGTTTATTATTAAACGAACATTTAATGCGTTTAAATTAGTGATTGTTGCATCAATACCGATGATTATTTTTATTATTATTATAACAATAATTTTAATTCAGTTTGGACAAACATTAGATAGCTTTTAGGGGGCATAAACATGAGAAAAAAAGTAATAATTATTGGCACTGGACCAGGTGGTTTAGCCGCTGGCATGATTATGAGCGCAAAAGGCTACGATGTTCATCTATATGAAAAAGATGATCGTGTCGGTGGGCGCATGAAAGGTTTTGATTTGGATGGGTATCGATTTACTGCTGGTCCGACTTTCTTAATTTATCTGGACGCCTTAAAGAATGTTTTTAAAGAAGCTGGCGCTGACTTAGAAGATTATCTAACCCTTAAGACTGTCGATCCATTATATGACTTGATTTTTGATGATAAAACTATACGTCCTACAAGAGATAAAAAAGCGATGAAAGACCATTTAGAAACAGTTGCACCAAATCACATTGATGCGTATTATACCTATTTAGATAAACAAGAAGCGATATTTAATCGTATTAAACCATTACTTTCGATACCATTTAAGAATGTATTCAGTTTATTAAGACCACAAGTTATAAAGACGTTGCCATTTATTAAACCATTTACGTCTGCGCATTCGGTTTTAAAACGTGCCTTTAATGATTCTGATCTCATTCATGCGATGGGTTTTCAAACAAAATATCTCGGTATGCCACCAAAAGAAGCTCCTGGAGCTTATACTGTATTATCATACCTTGAACACAAAAAAGGTATTTATTATGTACAAGGTGGACTTAGTAAAATCAATGAAGCCATGGCAAATTTTATTATTGAAAAAGGTGGTACATTTCATTTCAATAGACCAGTGAAGCGATTACTTATTAGAAAAAACAAAGCGGTTGGTATTCAAGATGAAAATGACCGTGTAGATTTGGCTAAAATTATTATAAATAATACGGATTTCTCATATTTCGCGACAAAACTTATTAAAGATAGACATAAAAAGAAATATACTGACCGTAAAATTAAGCGCATGGATCATTCTATGAGTACATTTATGTTGTATCTAGGTTTAGATAAAACCTATCAATTATCACCGCATACCTATATCTTTGCTGATGATTATGATTCAAGTCTTAAAAACATCAATAAGTTACACACTTTAGATGATGATATTAGTGTCTATATTCATAATCCAAGTGTCATCGATCAAACGTTAACCGATACAAAGAACCATTCGGCGATGACTATTTTGGTTCCTGTACCAAATACATTTTCAGAAACGGATTGGGAAGCCAAACAAGATACATTTATTGATCATATCATTGCACGAATTGAAGCTAAAACACATGTTAAAGACTTAAAAAAACATATCGTCAAACAAAAAGTCATCACCCCAAACGATTGGGAGTATGACTATAATGTCTATAAAGGAGCGGTGTTTAGTTTAAGTCATAAGCGATCGCAAATATTGCATAAACGCCCATCTAATGACTATAAGATTAAAAATGTTTATTTGGTTGGTGGCGGAACCCATCCAGGATCAAGTTTACCGATGATTTATCAATCAGCAATCATCTCTACAAAGATGATTACCAATACCTAAAAAATAGACCGCTAACTTAAGCGGTCTATTTATATTATTCAGTTTCTTCTTCTTTTATCATGTGTTCTAAAATAAGTTCATTTGAGACTCGGGTTTTTTGTAAATTATAGAGGGCATTAAGAATTACCATGTTAATGATATAGAATACAGCAGCAGCAAAAATTGCTGCGACCCATACAATAAACATTTGACCGACACGTTCGATGAATGAATACCAGTAAGAATCCACAAATAGTTGAGCTACCCCTACAAAGAATCCTGCTAGAATTGTGAGAATGCTAACCGCAACGACGTAGATTCTATAAATAGTTATCCATACAGGGTTGGTTGGATCAGTTAGTTTGTCATATAATGATTTCATGTAATCTCCTCCTTTTGTTAGTACATTTATTATATCGTTAATCATAATATATTTCAAATAAAAATCGCACAAATGTGCGATTTTTATGTTATTTATTTATGAATATCATGATCGATGGTAACAAAAGGATTAATGGTATCATTAATTGCTGTCATTCTTAAAAAATCATTGCTAAGCATTGTTCTCAATTGTGTTGATGCTCGGTGTTCTTCTATCGATACGTCTGATCTGTCGAATATGGTCTGCTCATCATTTTTTGTGCGAGAAGATAGCTTGTCTTTTTGACGTTTGCTATGTTTCGCCATGATGACACGTCCTTTCCTTTTAGATACCTTAATGATACAAGGAAAAACAGGTTTATACAATTATATCGCGTTTGTTTAGTGTACGGGTCAATCCATAGATAAGCGTTTTGTTTTTTATATGATAATGTTTGATGGCTTGTCTTATAGATTCTATTATATGAATGGTATTTCGATTATCTTGATAATGACTTAATACTTAAGCCACTTTATAAAATATTGTATCATCGTATTGGTGCCTTTGTTCATCATTGGGAGCTTTTAAATCATCAAAATTTATAATGACTAAGTGGTTAGGATTGTTGTTTTGATGTAAGAATCATAATCGATATAGAACACATTAACAGTTTTAGACGGTTGCTTAGTTTATTAAAGTGTCTTTATCGACTTAAACTTTGGGAGTTTTTGCGATGATATTTTACTGTTTACATCTTCTGAAAAGTATAGTGTGCTCGATTAAAACGGTAAATTGTTTGGCTAGTATAAAAAGGTCATAACTTGATGACTTCATCATCTTTTTAAAGGGATTTGCTAGGTTCATTAAATACGTCGTAATAGTAGCCTTCATTAAGACGATATACTCAATTTAATAAGGCATCATAGACGGCAATTGAGGGTAATGTCTTTTCGGTTAAATAGGATATAGTTATCTTCTGTTTGTGCTAGATAGGTTTCCCTAGATAGCGTTGTCGATTCGATTTTAGAAATACGGTAATCAAGTTCGTAAATGATATAATGTACTTCGTTGCACAAATGAGCTTCTGCTTCCCGTATAAAGGACGTTTTCATAACGTTTTAGGTCGCGTCTAAAAACATCGAATTCATGGTGAATGATAACATTGTAAACATTAAAACAGTGTAGTGTTGCGAACATTAAAGGTTTTGTTGACACACAATGGCGACGTATTTTGCCCATGGGTACCATCCACAATGACTTTAAACCTTTTCATTATATATAAATATTATGTAATGCAAGGAAAAACCGAAGCCATGAATTTTGGCTCCGGTTAAAGGTTAATCTTTTGTATAGACTGTGAGAGTCTCGGATTTTTTGGTCGGTTTCTGCGGTTGTTTAGTCGTGGGTTCATCAGCTGAGGATGGTGCTTTTTGTGTATCGTTTGTATCTTTAGTATCTTCATTCATGGTGGTCGTTTTTGGTACTTCATCTAGTGCATTATCCGTATCATCTATGACCGTTGAAGGATTAGTTGATTTAGGTGTTTGTGGTTCTTTTATTGGGAGGGTTTTGTAGGTCTCAAGATCAGCCTTCTCATCAAGTAAAACCTCAACAGGAATGTTTTGGTCCTTTATCGCATATAGTAGTCTTGTGTATCTAAAGGTATCTTGTTTTTCTTTAACATATAAATTAATGGCTTCTTTAAGTGTATCAGCACGTTTATCTTCAAAATATGTGAGAATATCATCTAAAACATGATAGTATTTTTGCGGTAATAGAGAATGTTTTTCTAGTTTGGTTTGATGGCCTTTAATGTTCGTTTCTGTAGTTTTAATCTCCTGATTGATACTTTTAATACGTGTGTTAAGTTCACGCTGATAACTTTCGGCTTCTTCGATTGACTTTTCTTTAGCAACTTGTAATGTTTCCTTGTTTTTATTTATAATGTTCTTTTTGCGGTGTTCGGTAAGAAAAGTGTGAATTTTATGGTGGCTTAACAAATAAATTAAAATAAAGAATAGTAATGGTAAGCCAATGATGATGTATCTGTGGTAGTCAAGGAGAGATGCAGGCAATGTGTTTTGCATGTATAAGAAATAATAGACACCTGTAAAGATACCAGCGATTAGCGCACTGAAAAGGACTGTAATTAGTACTTGAAAAAGTGAGGTGCCAATGCTTTTTGATTTTGCTTTTTCTTCTAAATCTTTTACTGCTTTAGCAAAAGGAAAATGATTGTGTTTATAGTCAACCGTTGTGGCAGCGATTTTCGCTTTCTTTTGCATTAACGCTTCAAAGTGTTCTTCTAATTCTTTAATCGTGTTTATAGTATTTTGTAGTTCTTTTAATGCTTTATAGTCATCGTTCATGGCAATTCCCCCTTTTGTTCACATCTATATTATAACAAATTTTAGTTTGTTCGCTGTTTTTTTGATTAACCCCTATCTTTTTATTGGTGGGTTTGATAGAATAACAAAGACGAGGTGAGGCACATGCATAAACTTGCAAAAAAAATGAATAAAAAATTCTATTATGGATGGGTCATTGTGGCGATTAGCGCACTAGCCCTTTTCTTTTCGGCTCCTGGACAAACGTATTCAATTAGTATTTTTATTGATATTTATGAAACAGAACTGGGCTATTCAAAAACTGAGTTATCTACAGGATATAGTATTGCGACATCAATAAGTGGTGTATCATTAATACTTATGGGTTGGCTAACTGATAAATTTGGTCAACGGATGATGATGATGATTGTTGTTATTATGTTAGCGGCTACAACGTTCTTTAATAGTTTTATTATGAATATTTATATGATATTTTTTGGATTTTTCTTACTAAGATATTTTGGACAAGGCTCAATGACCTTAATTCCCAATAGTCTAGTACCACAATGGTTTGAAAAAAAGCGGGCACTTGCCATTAGTATATCTGGGTATGGTAACTTACTGGCTACTTTACTGGTACCAATCTTTAATGTATGGTTAATTAATCAAATTGAATGGCAAAACGCTTGGCGGTTTTGGGGTGTAGCCTTACTTGTAGTGATGTTGCCGCTAATAATTGTGTTTGTGATTAACCGACCAGAAGATATTGGCAAACAAATGGAAAACGCGGAACACAATGTAGAAGATCAAGCTAAATTGTTTGAACTTATGAAGAAGTATTCATGGAGTTTGCCTGAAGCTTTACGCTCTAAAACATTTTGGATGGTCGGTTTAATGAGTATGATTGTCCCAATGTTTTCTACAGGAATTACATTCCACTGGATACAAATGATGGCGGAACGCAGTGTAACAAGAGCAGAAGCCGCTGTTGTCATCGGACTCATTGCTTTACCGTTTGCAGTAATGCCGTTTATTGCAAGACCACTGATTGATAAAGTGCCTGTTAGGCGTGTTTTCTTCTTAACTTTATCAATGATTATTATTAGTATGGTGTGGTTAGCGTTCTTTGTTTATGGTCTCTTAGGTGCCGTCTTATTTATTCTGTTTTACGGGCTTGCTGTTAGTATTCAAAGTGTTGCTTTAAATGTGCTTTGGCCTGATTATTTTGGCAGACGGTACTTAGGGAGTATTCGTGGAGCTGCGACTGTATTCATGGTTATTGGAACGGCGTTAGGTCCACTACCATTTGGAGTTATTTATGATATTACTGGCTCGTTTGTGCCAACGATTATTGGCATGATGGTGATGACCTTTATGGCGATGATCCTTGTTATTTTTATTAAAAAACCAGAAAAAACAAATTAAAAGGACTTTAAAAGTCCTTTTTTTTAGAATTTTTTTGATTGGCAATGTATAACACAATTGATGCAATCCATGAGGCAATAGAGGCGACAAGGAGTAAAATAGCGATAATCATATATCCGAGTGCGGCCCAATTATCGAGTGAATAAGCGATAATGAATGAAGTAATGGTAAAAATAGTGTAGATGGTCGGAACAATAAAAGCATAGCCACGAAATGTTTTACTAATGGCGTAGCTTATACCAAATGATATGAGTGTAAGTATAAAGATAATTAGTACGATTATGACAATTTCCATAGTGTCTCCTTTTAAAGCTGTTTTTTAGATATATATAGCGCAATTGATGCAATCCATGATATGATGGCTGAAATGACAAGTAATATACCAATGATGATATAGCCTAACCCAGCGATTCCATTAAAAGAACTCGCAATAAAGTACGCTATGATTGATAAAACGGTATAAACAGTTGGTACAACAAAAACATAATTTCGGTGGGCTTTACTTACCGAAAAACTTACACCAATTGAAATAAATGTGAGAATAACAATGATAAGTATAAGGACTAAAGTTTCCATAAAATTACCTTCTTATCTGAGTATTTTTTTTATCCATTTTAGTTTGCCTTCATAAGGTGGATAGGCAATGGTTGGATCAAATAAGGTGCTTCTTTTTACATAGGTTTTAGGGTTTGTAAAGGTTCTAAATGATGCTTTTCCATGATATGACCCAATGCCCGAGTTTCCCACGCCACCAAAGGGTAGATATGGATTAACAACTTGATCGAGTGTGGCATTTATGCCACCTGTCCCAAATGGTAAACGGCTAAAAACTATATGAACGTCTTCTTTATTATTACTAAAAATATATAAGGCAAGTGGTTTGGGTTTAGTATTTAAGGTTTGGATGGCTTCTTCAAGTGTATCGTATGTAATGATAGGTAATACTGGTCCAAAGATTTCTTCTTGCATTACCTTATCATCAAATGAGACATTATCCATAATGACTGGGCTGATTAATCTCGTTTGTGGATTTTTATCATATGACATGACGACTTTTTCTTCATCAATGAGTCCAGTAATGCGTTTATAATGTGTGTCATTTACTATGCGGGCATAATCATCATGAAAGTTTGGATAAAATTCATTGATGGTCGTTTTAAGTATGTTAATAAAATCGTCTTTAATCGTTTTATCGACATATAGATAATCAGGGGCAATGCAGGTTTGTCCTGCATTGATAAATTTTCCAAAGGCGATACGTTTGGCAGCGATTGATAGATTGGCATTTTTTGTGATAATAGTTGGACTTTTACCGCCAAGTTCTAGAGTGACTGGGGATAAGGTCTTTGCGGCTGATTGATAGATTATTTTACCAACACGCGTTGATCCTGTGAAGAAAATATGATCAAAGGGATGTTCAAGCAAATCGCTTGTGACGTCTTTGTCGCCAGTTCTTACAGCGATATATTGTTCATCAAATGCATCTTCTATCATTGTTTTTAGTGCATTTTCTGTATGCACGGTAAACTCACTGGGTTTGATAATGGCTGTGTTGCCTGCGGCAATGGCGCCAATCAAAGGTTCAATGACAAGCTGAAATGGGTAATTATACGGTCCAATGATAAGAACAGTTCCAAGTGGATCTCGTTGGATGTAACTCTTTGAACCGAGTTGATATAATGGCCGTTTAACTTTTTTACGTTTCATCCATTTTTTGAGATGTTTTTTTGATGTTCTAATAGATTTTAAACAAAAGCCAATTTCTGAGGTATACGCTTCAAAAGCGTTTTTCCCTAAATCTTTACATAGCGCTTCTAAAATGGCGTCTTCGTGTGCTTTTATGGTGTCATATAGTGTATTTAGTTGTTTAATTCTAAAAGCATAGGGTTTTGTTATATCGGTATTAAAATAGGTTTTCTGTTTATCGACTATATTCATAAAATCACTCCGGATAAATCATTTTTTTGGTAACGCCACCATCAATGACGATGGTTTCTGCATTCAAGAAATCATTTGCTTCATCGGCAATATAAAGACAAGCGTTCGCGATGTCTTTTGGAGTCCCTACACGGTTTGATGGGTGAAAAGTATGATCTTTTTCTCTTAAGGTTTCGTTTTCGTTGGTGTGAATCCATCCTGGTGCGATGGCGTTTACGGTGATGGGTTTATTTTGTAAGGTGATTGCTAGACTATGCATAAGAGACGTTAGTGCACCTTTACTAAATGAATAACTTATTGTGTTGGCTTCGCTCATGAAAGCACGTGTTGAGGTTATAATAATGATTCTACCATTGGCTTGTCGATGTTGTTTAATGAAGCGCTTAGTGAGCAGGATGGTTGCTTTGATGTTCACGTTATAGGCTTCGTCTAGATGTGTTTCAGTCATCTCTTCTAATGGCACGTTCTTTTGATACGCAGCATTGAAGATAATAATATCAAGGTGTTCGGTATGTTTTAATGCGGTTTCAAATGCCTGATTAAGGGTGTCTGTCTCGTTTAAATCAACATAAACATAATGGTAATTCCCCGTAATGGGGTCTTCGGGGGTATTTTTATCTAGATTAATAACACGGTACCCCTTAGCTAAAAACTGTTTCACGGTTGTAAGACCAATGCCGTGAGAACCACCTGTAATTAAAACTGTTTTCATAAAGATAACCCTCCTTTTATCAAAAGGGGCGCATAAAGCGCCCACTTTTTAGTTTTTATCTGCAACCATTAAAAGTGCTTGGTCTAATAATACATCGCTTTGCGTACCGTTAGAATCGTTTAAATCATAATCAATGACGAGTTTGACGGTATATGATTTAGTTGAATCATACGCAGCAGCGAAGATAACATCACTGGTTCCATCGGTATCTTCTTGATCAACTAGGTTACCATCTTCATATAGTAACACGGTCATGGTAACATCTAAATCATCTGGATTCGAGATGGTTGTAGTTTCAACGACGATGTCGTTGCCATCTAATGAGATGTCATTAATCTCTGCACTTGGTGCCGTTTTGGCTTCGGTTGTGAATGTATCTGTATAAACTAAGACTTCTTGTGGACCTGCACCGTCTTGGTAATCAACTGTCGCGTATACGTTCATTGTGTACGTATAATTTGAATAGAGATTTTTCAAGTCGACTGTCATGTTGGATTCTAAGTATAGTGATTCGGCAACATCTAAGGTATTTTCATCAATTAATGTTATACGTAATGTTGAAGATGTTGTGATGTTGAACGGATCATCAAGATCGATGCTAAATGACGTCGATTCTTGTTCGATGGTTTGATCTTCTACTAAAATACTTGGGGTGTACCTCGGGGTTGTTTCATCTTGAGTAACAAACGTTTCTGTGACGACGCCTGTACTCAAGTTTTGATCAACATCGCCAGTGATGATGATGGTATAGGTTGTTGATTCCTCTAAGTCTGTAAATGTAACGGTTTGTGATGATGTGATGGTTTGGCTGTCAATAAGGGTTGTTCCATCATAAAGTTCAACGGTTAATGAACTGCTTAGCGTGCTGTCAGTATCTTCGATGGTAATATCGAGTGCCATGTCATAGAGGGTATGTGTTATTGCATCGATTGTGATGTTTGGCGCAAGCAATGCATTGGTGTTAATAGATTCTGTTTGGGTGTCTGTATTGATGCCAGACCCATCATTTAAATCATAAGTATAAGTTAGTTCTATGGTATAGGTTTCATCACTGAATAATCCTGTAAAGTTATAGGTATCCACATCTGAAACGCTTGCAACTTCAGTTTCACCTTGGTATAAGGTAATGGTTGTTCCTGTGATGGTACTATCTTGGTCTAACCAATCAATCGTTCCGCTAATGCTGGTTGTGTCGCTGCTTTTGTTTATTGTCGCGGATGGTGCAGTAAGTGGTGCCGTTTCATAATCGGTCTCATCAGAACGATAAACTGTCGTACCACGTAACAGTGCTTCGGCAGTAATGGTAATGTCATAGACTGTATCGTTTAAATACGAGTCAATAGTGACAGTACCAGATTCATCAAGCGTAATGGTTGTTGTGTTGTAAGTTAACGTCAAGCCATCGTCAATTAACGTATCATCATAATCATATAATGTATATGTGATATGGATACCGCTGGCATCACTTGTGACGGTGTCGATGGTAACTTCTGGTGCTTTGGTTTTGGTGCTTTCGGTGACGTAGCTTGCTAAGAATTGGTCTGTTTTTAGACCAGATTCATCACGTAGATCATAATCAGTTTCTATAATAATTTCATAGGTGTTTTCTGCATAGACGGCAAGGTTGGTAAATTGGTATGTTGATTGTGTTTTAGATAGTGTAATGGTGTCTAGCAAGACGCCATCTTCATAAAGTTGGGCTTCTAAGTTTGTGGTGATGGTGTTATCTGGGTCGGTAAACTGTGTTGTAAAGTCAATCGTTGTTTGGGTTTGCGAAACATCGGTTATACTTGCAGTTGGTTCTGTGTTTTCTAACGTTTGATAGGTTTCGATTTGGATGGTTTGGACAGTCCCTGTTAAATCTTCTGCTTCTAGATTAATAGTGATTGTTTGATTAGCATATAGTCCATCAATTTCAAATGTAAATGTATTATTTAGGAATGCGGTTTCAGCGATGCGTGTGTCTGATTCATCATACGCATACGCTTTAAGTGTATCTAAATCAAAATCACTTGATAAGTATTCTGCATCAACACTAAGAATGATGGTGTCTTCTGTGATTGTGTCAACGGTTGTGACTTCGTATTGGTCTGTGATTAAGGTCACGGTGTCAGATTGGATGTCAGTTTTGAGACCGTCTTTATTTAAGTCATAGGTTTTAAAGATTCTTATCGTGTAAGTTGCATCACTTTCAAGATTATCAAAGGTGAATGTTGGTTGGTCTGATTGCGCGTCAACTTCGATGCCATCTTTGAATAATCTTATGACATAAGATGTTAATATAGCGTCTGGGTCTGAAATATCGATACTACCACTAAGAGAGGTTTCATCAATCGTGAGCGCGTCATTGTTAAAGGTGATTGTTGGAACGGTTTTTGCATTGGTGGTAACGGTCATAACTTTTGTTGCTGATTGGATACCTTCTGTATCATCTAAATCATAGCTATAAGTCACTTCTATACGGTATTCAGTATCGCTTAATAAGTCAAATAAACTGATATCAGTGGATGTTTGGGTATGAATGCGTGTTGTGCCTTGATAAATAGCGACTGAGTAGTCATCAAGGGTGTTGTCTGGGTCTGAGATAATGATATCTCCTGAAATACTTTCATCTGTGGTGGAGACGTCGACATCGAGTTGCGGTATCGTATTTGCAGTGGTGGTGAAGGCATTGTTTGCAAGTGTGGTGTCGTAGTCTTGCGTGATTGTGTAGGCTGCAACTAAAGCAAAGTCATAGGTTACGCCTTTGTGATAGTCTGTAATGATGATACTGGTTGATAACGGATCTAAGACAAGAGATTCGCCATGATAGTGTAATGTGAGTCCATCGGTGTTTAAGGTGTTATCATAATCGTATAGTTCATAATGAACAACAAGCCCTGATGCGGTTTCTTCTACACTCGTAATGTCACCTTCTGGGGCTTTTGGTTGTGCATCTGTTTTAACATAGGTTGCAAGTAAATAATCTTCCGTAACGCCAGTTCCATCACGGAGATCATAGTCCGTGGTGATGGTTACACGGTAACTGCGATCGTGATAAATGGCTTGGTTTTCAAAAATAAATGTTCCTGATGTGTTTGATAGTGTCATGGTATCAATTAATATATTATCTTCATAAAGGTGAGCTTCTAATGTTCCTTCGACTACAGTATTATAGGTATCGGTAATTGACATTGTGAATCCCACAGTCGTTTGTGATATTGTCATTGCATCAATGGTGCCTGATGGGGCTTCATTGGATGTGGTTTGATAGATATCTTCAAATACAACACCTTCTCTAATACCTTGTCCATCTTCTAAATCAAATGAAGCGGTAATCGTTGCACGTACTGTGGTGTGGGCTGTGAGTCCGGTGATTTCAACCGTAACGATATCATCGACAATCGAGGTTTGTGTTAAGACGGTATCCGTTTCTGTATCATAAACAGTTAAGACTAAATTCGAAAGGTCAACATCCGTTGTAACGTTAGTATCATCAACTTTTAATTGCATGGTATCTTCGGTAATGGATATGAGTTCAGCTTGGATACTAGGCAATGGACGTTGTAGGGTTGTAAACTCTTTTTGGGCGAGTAATTGGTCTTCTCTTATGCCTTCTTGATCATTTAAATCATATGTCGCATAGATACTAATCGTATAGGTATTATTGTTAAGAAGTGAGGTGAATGATACGTCATCTAAAGTGGTAATATCAACACCTTCTAAAGTGTCTATAATTGTGTCGTCTTGAGAAATGATTATATCTAATCCGTCTTCAATTAATACATTTGATGAATCAGTAAACATAACGCTGAAATCAACGGCTTCTTCTTTGATATCATCAAGGGTAATTGAAGCTGATGGGGAATCTTTTTCTAATGTTGTTAGGGTGTTATCGGTTAATAATACATAATCTGTTACGACGCCTTCGCCATCGTCTAGATTATAATCGGTCGTCACGGTGATGCTGTAAGTTTGATTACTGAGTAAATCTTCAAATGTTACGCTATTAATAACGCCAGCTAAAATATCTTTAGATTCAATTAAAGTATCGCCTTGATAGAGTTCAATGGTTGTTGAATCTTCTAAAGTAACCGCATCTTCATCGGTAACACGGATTTCCATTGTTAGATGCTCGCTACCTTGTTCTAAGTTACTTAGCGTGGCTGATGGTAAGTTTTTCAAAACAAAAACTTGATACGTGTTGTCTGTTTCGATATTAACACTGTTGACATCCCCATATACGAAGTTTTCAACTTCGTATACCGTTTCACCGGTCACGCGTAGCGTCAAATCCAAAATAACCACCGTTGGAGAAGATCCTTCTTCAAAACGGTTAGTTCTGTAGCGTTGGCCGTTGATGGTTACAGAGTTAATAGGCGCATTTGATGGGTTATCAAAATGCACTTCAACAACAATTGTTTCATCTTTGTTTTTAATGTAGGTATCTAATACACCATCTTCAACTGGTTCTCTCGAGTCAACAATCAAATGGCTGAATGTTGGTGATTGGTCGATGATTGCATCATCATCCCCACAAGCAAACAATGTAAAAGTAAATGTAAGTAATGTTAAAAACAGTAATAGTCGTTTCATTATCCCACTCCTAAATATGCACATATCTTGGCTTAATTTTATCACAGTTTACAAAAAACAACAATTATTGCTTGGGCTTTATCCCTTTTTTTAATAGGGGTGCTTTGTAGTTTTCATTGATGCTTTTTAAAAGTTTGTTAATGTGGTCTTCTTTTTCAAGGGGCTCACGGGATTCAAAGATGGTGAGTTGTCTAAATAATGTATCCTGGTTTTCTAAGTTTGATGCGGATACACCAAGTAACCGTACAGGACGTTCTTCGTAGAGTTCTTCAAAGGTGAATTCAACAACTTCAAAGATATCATCCATATTGGCGGTATGATGATCTAAGGTAAAATGTTTGGTACGGTTTGTAAAATCTGTGAACCGTACTTGAACGGCGATGGTCTTGGCCGCAAGTGATTTATTATTGAGACGTCTAACGACGGATTGAGTCAACTCTGCTAATCCCTTTAACATGGCTTCATATTCGTGTAAATCACCGTCAAAGGTTTTAGAGTTACCGACACTTTGTACGGTCTCTGCACGCGTTGGGTCGATGACGCTGGTTGAGTTACCATAGGTTTTATCGATAAAATATTGCGTATTTTTTCCGAGAAACTTGGCAAGTTTTGTTTTATCTTCAAATGTGGCCAAGTCACCAATCGTGTTAATCCCTAGTAGCTTTAGGTTTGGTACGGTTTTTTTTCCGATACCGTGCATGGATTCTATAGGGAGTGGCCATAGCTTGTCTTGGACGTCGCGTTTTCTTAAAATGGTTATGCCTAATGGTTTCTTCATATCCGATGCCATTTTCGCTAAAAACCGGGTTGGGGCGATACCGATGGAAACTGGCAAGTCGTAGTCTTCTTTTAAGGTTGTTTGAATTTCTTTCGCTAAATCGAGCGGATGTTTACCGTTCAAATGGTCTGTTACATCTAAGTAGCCTTCATCAATACTTGCGGGTTCTAATAGCGGTGTAATGGTTTTTAAATAGGCAAAGAATTTTTCACTATAGTCTTGATAGAGTCCGTAATTTCCCGGGACAATGACAAGTTCTGGACATCGTTTTTTGGCTTCATAGACGCTCATGGCACTTGTCACACCGAATTGCCTTGCGACATAATTGGCAGTGGTTAAAATACCGCGGCTTGAATTTTGTCCAATGCCTACGGGTTTATTTCTAAGTGATGGATCTTGGGCTTCTTCGCAACTTGCGAAGAATGCATTTAGATCAACATGGAAGATAATTCGATATTTTTTCATTACGCATCTTTCCTTTTGATGTGTTATAATGTATAATATTAACTGCTAGTTAAGACTTATGATTTGAGGTGACTGTATGCCAGAAAGTAAAAAACGCAAAAAGAGTCCTAACCAAGAAGTAGCAAAAAGACCCGTTCGTAACCCTCTTAAAAAGAAATGGGGACGTATTGTTGTAGTGTTACTTGTATTTGGATTCTTATTAGGGACCGTAGCTGCTACGATTTTCGCCCTAATTGAGATTTTTAAAGCCAGCTAAAGTTTAAAAAGCACGCTTGCGTGCTTTTTTTATTTGAGTAATTCTTTGGCGCTTTTAATGGCGCTAGGGGTAACTTTATGCGATGAAATCATTTCTGCAAGGGCTTGAACGCGTCCATCATGATCTAAGTCTTTAACATAAGCTTTGGTAGTGTCTAGATCGGTTTCTTTGTAAATATAAGCATGATGGTCAGCGCGTGCTGCTACTTGTGGCAGGTGGGTAATCGTGATGACTTGGCTACGTTTTGATATGGTGTACATCTTTTCAGCGACTTGGCTTGCGACAAATCCGCTGACACCTGTGTCGATTTCATCAAAGATTAAAAGGGCTAAGTTCATATGCTCAGTGAGAATTTCTTTAAGGGCAAGCATAATTCTACTGAGTTCGCCACCACTAGCAACTTGACTTAGAGGTTTTAAGGCTTCACCTTTATTGGTTGATAAGGTGAAATCGATGGTGTCGATGCCGTCTTCTTTAAAGGCTGATTGTTTCATTGGGTCGGTCAAAGGCGCAATCTCTAATTCAATTTTAAACGCGGTATGTTTGAGTTCTAAATCTTTAAGGATACCAATTAATTTGGTTTCAATCGTGCGAGCAGCAGCGGCTCTTAAATCATGTAAGGTTCTTGCGTCCGCTTTAAGTGCGTTAAAGGCATCTATTAACGCATCTTTTTTCTCATTTAACGCGTCATCGTAATTTTCGAACGCATCAATTTTTGTTTTGAGTTCTTGTTCGTACTCGACGAGTTCATTGATTGTTTTTCGGTATTTACGTTTTAATGTATCTAAATTGTGTTTTCTAGTTTGTAAGGTTTCAAGTTCGTCTGGGTCAAAGTCTAAGGTGTTTAAGGCTTTCGCGATATCATCTTTGATGTCGTCGAGTTCATAATATGCTGATTTTAAACGCGCGCTTAAAGCGGTAAAATCTTCATTATAGTGTTTGATAGAATCTAAGGTTTGTGAGGCTTGGTAGATGTTTTCAAGCGCGTTATAGTCGCTTAGGGTTTCTTTGGTTGTTTTGATAGATTGGAATATTGTATCAAAGTTTTCTAAAAGTTCTATTTGTTCGTCTAAGGTGTCTTCTTCATCTTTAACTAGATTATGATTTTCTAGTTCTTGAAGTTGGAATTTATAGTAATCGAGTTTATCTAACATCGTATTTTTTTCTTCTGCCATCGTTTTATAGGCATCAAGTGCGGTTAAATATATATTTCGTTTTTCTTGATAAGAATGTTTTTGTTTTTGAATGGCATCATCAAAGGCATCGACAAGTTCCATGTAAGTGTCTTTGTTGATGAGGCGTTTGGTATCGTGTTGGGTATGGATATCTGCGAGATATTGAGTAATACTTTTTAAGTCTTGCAAGGTGACTGTATTGTGGTTAATTTTTATTCGGTTTTGACTGGTTTTGCTAATATCTCGAGTGATGGTTAATTCATCGGCTGGGTCTATGTCGATGTCGCGAAGGGCTTCTTTAACTTGATCGCTAAGACCAGTGAATATACCTTTGATACGGCCATATTCAGCGTTGGTTCTAACGATGTCTGAACTGGCACGATCTCCGAGTAAAAGACCGATGGCATCAATAAGAAGGCTTTTTCCTGCACCGGTTTCACCGGTTAGTGCAGTCATCCCTTCATTAAAGTTAACTTCGATGTTTTCTAATATCGCGACATTTTTAACTGATAAATGCGATAACATATTATGTCACCCCTTATTTAGTGCTGTGTGTGCAGCGTCGGTAATGTCTTTAGCGTTGATGTAATGGGTCTTTGGTGAGATTAAGAGTAAAAATTCAATGTTGCCTTTTTGTCCTTTAATAGGAGAATAGGTGATGTCTTTAATATATAGGTTGTGTGTATTTAATGTGTTTTGGTAAGTGTTAATGATGTCGGTGTGTGTTTTTTTATCTCTAATGACTCCTTTTAAGGCAGGTTTATAGATTTCAAACTGCGGTTTTAATAAGACAATCATCTCACCTTGATATACGCTATAGGCATGTTTGACAAGTGGGATACTCGATGTGAAACTTACATCCATCATAATAAAATCATGGGCGGTAATTAGCGTGTCACTTACGTCTAAAAAGTTCGTTTGTTCAAAGACGGTGGTTTGCGGGGACATGATTAATGACTGATGGAGTTGGCTCGTCCCAACATCGATTGTTGTAACATGACTTGCACCGTGTTTAAGAGCGCAATCAGTGAAACCACCTGTTGATGCCCCAATATCAAGTATATGTTTTCCTATGAATGATATATTAAACGTGGTGAGGGCTTTTTCAAGTTTTAATCCACCTTGACTGACATATGGATTATAGGCTTCTAGTAATGTAATCGTATCCGTTTCAGATATAGGATGCGATGGCTTTAAAATAATGGTCCCATTCACTTTAACCCGTGCGTGTTTGATTTCAGTTTGTGCTTGATGTCGGGATTCGAAAAACCCACGTTTAACAAGCGCTTGATCAAGTCTCATTAATCATTGCCTCAGCAGTGGTGATAATGCTTTCTGGATCTAAGTTATACCGTTTTAACATGGCTGTACGCTCACCTTGTGGGACAAAGGCTTCATCAAAGCCGAGTCGTTTAATATGTTTTGGTAAGTTACTATGTTCTGCGAGATAACTAAGTATCATACTTCCTAATCCACCGTTTAAGGTAGACTCTTCTACGGTTAATAATGGGCTATCTTTTGATAAAGAATCTAATACTTTTTTGTCTAGGGGTTTAATATACCGAGCATTGATTAAGGTTATCGGTAAATCTTTCTCACGTATAAGCGCATCAAGTGGTTCAATAAGGGCACCGAATGTGATTAAGGTCAGTTTATCTCCTTGTGTTAAAATATCCCATGAGGGCGCTATGGGGTTAACGTTGGTATCTTCAATACTGACTTTTATTTTTTCATAGCGGATGGCGATAGGTGATGTTTTTTGATCAAAGGCATAGCGCATGATGCCGTAGAGCTCTTTTGTATTTTTTGGGTGGGCAATCATCATATTAGGAATATGCGCAAGTAAAGGAATATCATAAATACCTTGATGGGTTTCTCCGTCACCGCCAACCAACCCAGCTCGGTCAATACCGAAAACAACGGGAACATGATGTCTAGCGACATCATGAATCACTTGGTCGTAAGCGCGTTGTATGAAGGTTGAATAAATCGATACAAAGACAGGAATGTTTTTAAGCGCAAGGCCTGAAGCCATCGTAACGGCTGTTTGTTCGGCAATCCCAACATCAATTAAATTATCTGGATGCGCAAGTTGATAATCATACAGTTCACTACCACCAATCATCGCTGGGGTAATAACGTGAAGCGATGGATTTTTTAAGGTTTCTTCGTGTAAGAAGTTTGCGACCGCTTTACTGTATGAGATGGTGTGTTTAGATTGTGGTTTTATGAAGTTACCTGTTTCGATTTTAAATGGTTTAACACCGTGCCATGTGCCTTGTTGGTCTTGTTCTGAAAAGGTATAGCCCTTTCCTTTTTGGGTTCTTACATGAATAATGCATGGTTGTTTTTCTTGTTTGGCAATGGTAAAAGCATTGAGCAATGATTTAAAATTATGCCCATCAATTGGTCCGTAATATTGGTAACCTAAATCTTCAAAATAGGTATGTCCTGAAATAAACCCTTTAACGCGTTTTTCGACCTTAAGTGCACTTGGCCGGACAAATTTAGGCATCAGTTTTGAGGCTGAACGTCTAATGGAACGCAAGCTTTTTTTCATTCTAAATTTGGTGAATATTTTAGATAAATGTCCAATGTTTTTACTAATCGACATTTCATTGTCATTAAGAATAATTATGGGGTGTTTGGTTTTGTCATGTCCCATAAAGTTTAACGCTTCAAGTCCCATGCCGCTCGCAATGGCACCATCACCAATAAGCATGACGACATGTCCGATATCTGGGTTATGTTTTTTCGCAAGTAAAAAGCCAGCGCCTGCGGCAAGTGAGGTCGAGGAATGACCAGCCTCAAAGACATCATGAATGGATTCAGAACGTTTTAAAAATCCGCTTAAGCCAT
>CAZXSS010000022.1:0-22145 GCA_964643385.1 uncultured Candidatus Izemoplasmatales bacterium | reverse complement strand
GTGCGCTTTATTACTTTAAATACTATTTTGAAGACAAAAAAGACTATGTAACCATAGCCACAACGCGCCCTGAAACCATGTTTGCTGATACCGCACTAATGGTTCACCCAGATGATGAAAAACATCAAGCCATTGTAGGGAAAAAAGTATACATTCCAACAACCGATACTTTGATTCCGATTATTGAAGATGATTACGTTGATACCGAATTTGGAACGGGGATTGTAAAAGTTACCCCAGCACATGACCCAAATGACTTCCAAGTCGGGGAACGACATAACTTACCAATGCCTTCATGTATTGAAGAAGATGGCACTATGAATGAAATGGCACATAAATATCAAGGCATGAACCGCTTTGAATGCCGTAAGGCATTGGTCAACGATACCAAAGATGTTGGTTTATTAGAGAAAGTCGAAACGATTACTCATAATGTTGGTCATAGCGAAAGAACGGGCGTTATTGTTGAACCAAGACTGTCTATGCAATGGTTTGTCGATATGACACCGCTAGCCAATAAAGCACTAGAAAAATCAACCGCAGAATTTGTGCCACCACGTTTTGAAAAAATCTTTAAACGCTGGATGGAAAATATTCAAGATTGGTGTATTAGTCGCCAATTATGGTGGGGACACCGTATTCCTGCTTATTATAAAGATGATGATATTTATGTAGGCTATAATCCACCAGAAGGCTACATTCAAGATGAAGACGTTTTAGATACGTGGTTTTCAAGTGCCCTTTGGCCGTTTTCAACGCTAGGTTGGCCAGAAGAAACCGATGACTTTAAACGTTACTATCCAACCGATGCGATGGTAACTGGCTACGACATTATTTTCTTTTGGGTAGCGAGAATGATTTTTCAAGGCCTTGAGTTTACCGGGGAAACCCCGTTTAAACATGTTCTAATTCACGGACTCATCCGTGATAGTGAAGGCCGTAAAATGAGTAAGTCGCTTGGTAATGGTGTCGATCCTATGGATGTTAAAAAAGAATATGGTATTGATACGTTACGGTACTATTTAACAACCAACTCAGCGCCTGGGCAAGACTTACGGTTTGAGTTTGAAAAGGTCGAATCAAGTTGGAATTATATTAATAAGTTATGGAATATTTCTCGGTTTATCTTAATGCACGTTGAAGATGAAGATGCCAACGATTTAATGATTGATGAAGCAACATTAGATTTAAAAGATAAATGGATTTTAACCCACTTTGAAGAAACCTTAAAGCTGGTTGATCAAAACTATGAAAAATTTGAGTTTGGGGAAGTTGCCAAAACTTTATATAACTTTGTTTGGGAACAATTTGCGAACTGGTATATTGAAGCGAGTAAAATTGCGCTAGCCAGTGATGATGAAACAAAAATTAAAACAACTAAAGCAGTCGTTGTGACCTTACTGAGAGATATTTTAAAATTACTCCATCCATTTATGCCATTTGTGACCGAAGCGATTTATCAAAAACTACCAAATAAAGACGCAGAATCAATTATGATTAGTGCCTGGCCTACAGCACGTTTTACACATTATCAAGACGATGTTAAAGCCTTTGAACTCATCCAAACATTAATTCAACGTGTCCGTAATAAGCGCAATGAGTATGGCGTTATTCCGAGTAAACCAATCGATATTTATATCGAAACCACTAAAGAAGTTAAAGACCGCTTAGTAAGCGTTGATACAATGATGCGTAAGTTCTTAAACCCTGATGCGTATGTTATTGATAAGGCAATCTCATTAGATGAAGAAGTAATAACCGTGGTTGAACCTGAATTTACTATTTCTATTCCAATGGGAAGTTTAATTGATATTAAAGAAGAAATTGCCAATCAAGAAGCCGCGCTTGCGAAAGTCAATAGTGAAATCAAACGCGCGCAAGGGATGTTAAACAACAAAAACTTTGTCGATAAAGCGCCGGCGTTTAAGGTTGAAGAAGAACGTCAAAAACTCAAAGATTACGAAAAACAAAAAGAAAAAATTGAAGAAAGATTAGAGGATTTAACATCACATGTTTAACTCATTAAAAGATGCGCAAGCATGGATTGAGTCAGTTTACCGCTTTAGCGATAAATACGATTTAAGCCGGATGCAACAAGCGTCGGCTATGTTAGGTAACCCAGAAAACCATTTTAAAAGTATTCATGTCGGTGGAACCAACGGCAAAGGCTCAACCGTCACATTTTTAAAAAATATTTTAATTGAAGCTGGATATAATGTAGGGACGTATACCAGTCCCTATGTTGTCAGGTTTAATGAACGCATCAGTTACAACAATCAAGATATTGATGATGACACGTTATTAGAGTACATTAATACCATCTATCAACTCCATCAAGACTACTTAAAAAAATATAACGATCAAGTATCTTTTTTTGAACTGGTGACATTAATAAGCTTTTTATATTTTAAAGATAAGCAACCTGATATTGCGATTATAGAAGTTGGCCTTGGTGGGACGCTTGATGCGACAAACATTATTACCCCACTTATAAGTGTAATTACAACCATTGGAACCGATCATATGCATGTCTTAGGACCAACCATTGAAGATGTCGCTAAAAATAAACTAGGTATTGTAAAAGATAATGTACCTTTAGTTAGCGGTCATACACAACGCTTCTTAGACCCATTATTTATTGCTGAGACTACACGTCATCATAGTCCTTATTACCATACAAAAGACACGCCACTAGAAAATGTCGAACTCGGTATCCCGACCACCTTTACGTTTTTAAATAGTGTATATAAGTTAACAATGGCAGGAATTCATCAAGTCGATAACGCCCATACGAGTTTACTTACGTGTAAGGTATTAGAATCAACCTATGACTTTGTGATTCCTGATCGCGCCAAACAAGAAGGACTACTTAAAGCATTTTGGCCAGGACGGTTTGAAGTCTTTGGTAATGTGATTATTGATGGAGCGCATAATAAAGAAGGATTAGAATCAGCGATTAAAACCGTTGAACATTATTACCCTAATAAAAGAATCAAGTCATTATTTACAGTGATGAAAGATAAAGATTATACACCGATGTTAAGAATGTTAGAAAATATAGCTGATGAGATTACGTTCACTGAAATCAGCCACCCTCGGTGTGAAAAAGCCGATGTGTTAAAAGCAAAAAGCATACACCAACACGTTCATGCGAACCCTAATCCAATCGACGCTTTAATTGAAAACATGCCTAAAGACGATTCAGAAATATTACTCGTCACTGGTTCACTATATTTCATAAGTGAAATCCGACAACATTTAAATAGAGAAAAACCATAAAATCATGGTTTTTCTTTTTTATTTTAGGGTTTTATTGTATTTTGTTTTCCTTAATAAAGAAATGAGATATAATAAAGTATATTAATTTTAGTTTGAAGTACAAAATAGATAGGATGATAGATATGGATTATATTACTGACCTTCCGCTTTATTTAAATATCGTATTTTTATCTCTCATTGGCTTTGGTGCCTTAATGGGATTTTTGAGGGGCTTTAGAAATTCTCTGTATAGTTTAATCGTCAAGGTGATTTTCTTTGGGATCTTTTTCTTAACGATTGATATGGTTGTTAATCAACTATGGACATTAAATATTCCGCAACTTGGTAGTGTTTTAGGTAGTGTAAATTCAAACGCCGCGAATGCATCGAGTTTAAGCGAAGCGTTACCTATAATCTTTGAAGGTCTATTAGGGGATAATTTAAGTAGTACGGCAAGTAACGAAGAAGTTTTGGCGTTTGTGACAGGCCTTGGCTTGTTTGTGGTTAAAATTATTTACGCCATTCTTTACTTTACTGTATTTTATGCATTGTACCGCTTAATCTTCTTTATCGTTAAACTGCTTATTTTTGGTAAAGCGAATAAAGATATGACCTCACGCACCCTTGGTGCTGGTGTTGGCGCTGTTAATGGCGCGTTATCCGTATTTATTACTCTGATTATTTTAGGTGGTGTGATGAGTATTGCGGGTAGTTTAGTCTCAATTATCGATGATACGGGTACAGGCGCACAAACGGTGCTTTATGAAACAGTTGCCGAAACGTCAGACCCAAATCAAACAACTGGGACAATACCACAAGATGAACTCAACACGCTTATTGAACTTGTGGATGCGTATGAAAATAATGCAATTATCAACGCGTTTGAGTCAATTAAAATAACAGATGAACAAACAGGTGTACAACGTGGGTTAAACTTATATTTATTTGATTCAGTATTCTCATTTAACTATGATGAAAAACAAATCTCTATAAGAAAAGAACTGCAATTGACCGCAGAACTTGTTGGTACTGTGTATAATTCTGAATATTATACGTCAAATGACTTATCAGATATTACCAGTGATGAAGTCCAAGATGTATTTGATAAATTATCACAATCTGATTTATTCACGTCACTTATTCCGCTGGCGATTGAAGTTGGCGCTGATTATTCAGATATTGATTTGGATACATATTTAACAGAAAATGATATTGATTTATACGCCATTGAATGGGATACAGAGATTCAACAACTTGGTGGTATAGCTGTAGTTGTTGTCGATATTATCAATTATTCTGCAATATTAGAAGAAGGCAATGAGTTAGAAACGGTTTCCTTTAGTGGCGAGCAAGTGACAGATCTTTTTGATGCATTATCAGAAAGTGGGTTAATGACGTTAGCTGCTTATGTGGCGATGGAACCATTATTAGAACAAGCAGGCGCTGATCTACAAGCGGTTATTACCGTACCAGAAGGCTTAGACTGGGAAACTGAGTTTAGTGCTATGGGAACTGTAATTGGTGAAATCGTTGATACTGGTATTACCATTAACGATATTAATAGCGGTGAACCGATGGATTTATTTTCAACATTGTCTACGGTTGACTTTACCGTTATGACCGATTCAAAAATTATCTCACATGCACTTGTGAATGTTATAAATGGTGCTGGTGGGGTTGGTTTAGATGTTATGGTCGTACCTGATGGTATTGTGTGGTTTGATGAAGATGGCGATGTGCCAGCTGGTAGTGAGTTAGAAAAAATATTATTGTCATTTAATGAAATTGCGGCCATTGCTGGAACCGTTGATTTTGATAATCTTGATTTGAATGTGTTCAATGAACTTGATACTGATAGTATAAATGTGTTAATTGATTCACAAGTATTAGAATCTACCATTGGTAGTTTAATTATGGACGAACTTACAGATACCTTAACGATTCCTCTCGCTGCACAAAAAGAAATTATCGTTGATGGGACACCTAGAATGATTGTTACAGGAACTGAAGTTAGTCAAATTTTTGATGCTGTAAAAGTCTTAGAGATTGCAGACTTTAATAATCTAGAGTTTGATATGAGTTTACTAACGAGTTTGGCTGTGAATGATACAGACCAAAGCGATGTATTAGATGAGACAAAAGCTGATAGACTATTTGCCTCAGATATCATCCACGCTACATTATCAGAAACCTTATTCGATTTAATGGATGACACCTCAGGTGATGATGTCTTAGTTGTGCCATATAAAAATGCAGCCGATGAAGATGTTCAGTTTGTTAGCGATTCTATTCGTTATATTACCCGTGATGAAATCACAAACGTGTTAAGAGCGTTAATTGCTTTAGAACTCGATGATTTTAGTAATATTGATACCTTAGATATTGACAAACTTATCGATAAATCAAGTGTTTTCTTAGATTCTGCAATCCTTCATGCGACGGTCACCAATCAACTCTTTGACCAAGCAGAAGATGAATCAGGATTTATTGTGGTGCCTTATTATAAAGCCGCAGAAAACGGTGATCCAGAAGAGGCGATTCAGTTTACCGTTGGCGAAGGTGAAGTTGATACTGAAACAAGTGAAAGTAAAGCGTACACATATATAGAAAAAACTGAAATTATTGCGTTACTTGATTCACTAGAAGTTTTAGAGATCACAAGCGTCACAAGTTTTGATGGAACACTGGATTTAGGATTATTGGTTGAAGAGACTGGGGTTACACCTATCTTGGATTCAGCTATTTTACATGCCTCTGTTTCTAAACAGATTCTTGATTTAGATGAATCAGATGATCCAAATGGGCTTATTATTGTACCGCATTATGACGAAAGTGAAACCCTGATTCGTATTCACGCTGGGGCATCTGAGGCGGTTGAAAAACAAACTGTCTATATCGAAAAGGCTGAAATTCAATCGATGATAAATGCCATTGATTTATTATTAGCTGATGATGATACGATTCAAGACTTTAGCGGAGACTTTGACTTAGATATTCTTGTTGAAGAAACTGGCGTTACTTCTGTCTTAGATTCTGCAATACTCCACGCTACAATTTCAAAACAAGTGCTAGATTTAGATGAATCAGATGACCCTAATGGATTGATTATTGTGCCACATTACACCGCACTCGATCACAGCGATCCAGACACTGCAATACGCTTACGTGTTGGTAACGGTGAAACTGATGACTTTGGCAATAACATGGAAACGGTTTTTATCGTTAAAGACGAAATTCAAGCTGCGATTAATGGTCTTGATTTATTACTTGCTGATGGTCAAAGCTTTACAGACTTTAGTGGCGATGTTGATTTAGGTGTGTTGGTTGAAGAAACGGGCACAACACCGGCCTTAAACTCATCGATTTTACAAGCAACCATGTCAAAACAAATTATTGATTTAGATACCTATCATGCGGACCCAGTGAATGGCTCGATTGTGGTTCCTTATGAGGATGAACTTGGTAACGATATTAGATTATTGGTTCGCGCAGGAGAAACTGATCCTGTCACGTCTGAATCAGTCGAGACAGAATATTTAACTAAAGATGAAATCCAAGCGATTATTAATAGCTTTATGATTTTATTTGATACAGAAAATAACTTCTCAGAATTTAGCGGAAATATTGATTTAAGCGTTTTAGCACAAGATGATAACGCTGAAAAAGTATTGGACTCAGTCCTTATTAGAGCATCAATGTCTAAACAATTACTCAAACTAGATGATACTGATGGTACGATTATTGTCCCTGATGTATCAGGCGATGTCTCAGTAACGCCGATTAGATTATCTGCTGAATATGATGGTGACCCATTCACTTACATATTAGAAAGTGAATTAGAAGCTATGGTATATGTTCTTGATTTATTCAGTATCACAGATGTCAGTAACTTTACAGGTAGTTTCAATCTATCTGTACTAGATGATCAAAATGGTAAAGATACGTTACTGGCCTCAAACATTATGCACGCAACAATCTCTGATACTTTGCATTCACTTGACCAAGATGATGATGTTATTATTTTACCACTTGCAACGCAAAATGATGAGGACGTTCAAGTGACATACGGGCTTACTGATTATGTTGTAGATACAGAGATTGAAGCACTTATTGATGCACTACTAATTATGGGGTACACAGACTTAGATAACTTTGCGACTGATCCGTTAGACTCAGAAAAATTCTTTACAGACCGTGATACCTTATTATTATCACATACAATCCATGCAACAATTTCTGATAAGATGGTTAACGAAACAAATGATATGCTTGTGGTGCCAAACTTTGAAAATGATGGGTCAACAGCCATTAGAATCACCAACAGTTCTTCTGATTTCTATGTTGAAATCGATGAAGTTAAAGGCGTTTTATCAGCCCTTGACACCTTAGGCTTGACCGACTTTACGGACATTAATATTAGCCCAAGTAATATTTTAGGGCCTGGTGTTGACTATAACACGCTTATTACTGACTCAGTAACCATCCAAGCAACAGTCGCCAAATCAATTATTGATATTGCCCTTGATGAAACGGCACCATTTGGTTCAGGTCAATTGATAGTACCAACATTCTTTAGAAGTTCAATAGATGTTGGCACAAGTACAGAAACCCAAATCGAACAACAAGAACTTATTGATTTATTAACCGGTGTTCAACTCTTAGGCCTTACAGACTTTGATAGCGCCTTTGATGCATCCGCTATTACAACCATGACTGAACCAGACCTTAATACCTTAGTCACTAGTGGTTCAATCCATATCTCAATTGATAATATGTTAAGAGATAATGGATCAATCACTATTCCAGATAAAGCGATTGTGGATACAAGTACCGCACCAGTAGAAGACTATTACAATATTACAAGTATTGATGTCACCACAACAGAAGAGGTTGTTTATTTCATCTTAGCGGCAAATATCCTTACCGATGGATCAAGCGACTTCACCAATGTCTCATTCGATTTCACGGCAATTTCTAACCTCGGTTCTACTGAACGCGATGACGTATTAACATCGATGCTCGTGCGTGCTACTATTACACCAGACATCGAAAACGCAGTATCGATAGATCCTGGTTACACATTAGAAGCATCAGATTACGAGGATGATGATATGAGCACATTCTTAACCAAACAAGGCATAGAAGATTATATTGCCTACGTAGATTCACAATAAACCCAATCGGAAGCTTCGGCTTCCGATTTTTCTTTCTTAATATATACCATTTAAAAACGGACAAAATATGATAAAATAGTACTCGAGGTGATACAATGAAATTTCAAGATTACAAATATGAACGTCCCAATATGGAGATGTATGCCGCAACGTTTAAAGAAGCGTTAGATCAATTTAAAACGGCAAAAACAGTAGATGCCCAAGAAGCCGCAATGGACACCATCAACAAATTACGTTTTGATTTTGAGACAATGCAAACCTTAACGTCAATTCGTCATTCGATTGACACAAAAGATGAGTTTTATGACAAAGAAAAGGATTTTTTCGATGAAAATACGCCAACCTTTGTACAACTCAACAATCTTTTCTATGAAGCACTATCATCAGCACGGTTTGAAAAAGAATTACGCGAAAGAAAAGGCGCGTTGCTTTTTAAACAAGCCGAACAATCTCTAAGAACGTTTAGTGATGAGATTTTAGAAGATTTGAAAAAAGAAAATGCACTTACGAGCCAATATCAAAAACTACTTGCAAGTGCAGAAATTGAATTTGAAGGTGAGATTCGCAACCTAAGTCAAATGGCACCATTTGCACAAAGTAAAGATAGAAAAACGCGTAAAGCTGCAAGCAAAGCTGTATCAGCATTCTTTGAAGAGAATGAAGATACCCTTGATACACTGTATGATGAGCTTGTTCAAATTAGAACATCAATGGCGAAAAAACTTGGCTATGATTCATTCACTGATTTAGCCTATGACCGTTTAGGACGTCTTGATTACGGACCAAAAGAAGTGGCGAACTACCGCAAACAAGTTCGTGATGTAATTGTTCCTATTGCCAATGAACTTGTAAAACGCCAAGGAGAGCGTTTAGGCATTAAAGATATGAAAAGTTATGATTTATCATTAAAATTCTTATCAGGAAATCCAACCCCAAAAGGAAAAAAAGACTGGCTCGTTGACCGTGCAAGTACCATGTACAAAGAAATGAGCGATGAAACACATGAGTTCTTTACCTTTATGAAAGAACGTAATTTAATGGACCTTGAAGCGAAGAAAGGCAAAGCGGGTGGTGGATACTGCACCTATATTCCTAATTATCAATCACCGTTTATTTTCTCTAACTTTAATGGTACGTCACATGACGTTGATGTTTTAACCCATGAAGCAGGTCATGCGTTCCAAATTTATATGAGCCGTTTTCATGAAGTTCCTGAATATATGTGGGCAACCTTAGAAGCCAGTGAAATTCATTCAATGAGCATGGAGTTCTTTGCTTGGCCGTGGATGGAATCATTCTTCTTAGAAGATACCGACAAATATAAATTCAACCACCTTGCAGGTGCTTTATCATTTATTCCCTATGGTGTTGCTGTTGATGAGTTCCAACACCGTATTTATGAAAAACCAAGCATGTCAAAAGAAGAACGAAAACTCACCTGGCGCGAAATTGAAAAAACCTATCTACCGTATAAAGACTATGACGACGATGCGTTCTTAGAACGTGGTGGATTCTGGTTTAGACAAGGCCATATTTTCTCCGTACCTTTTTACTATATTGATTACACATTAGCGCAAGTTTGCGCGTTCCAATACTGGGTAAAAAGCAGAGAAGAAAGAGAAAAAGCGTGGGAAAGCTATTTGAGTTTATGTAAAGCTGGCGGAGAGCGTAGTTTCTTAGGGCTTTTAGAGCTTGCAGGACTCAAAAACCCATTTGATGATGGCATGATCAAAACCATTGTTCCGTCACTTAAAACATATTTAGATGGCGTCGATGATACCAAATTATAGCCAAAATAAAAGGACGATTTAACATCGTCCTTTTTTTATGAGTTTAGTAAGATTGTTTCAAGAAGCGACGTTAATTGTGTCAGTGTGCCAACCATTAACGCATGATCGCCGCGTTTAATCAAATGGACAACGGCATTGTCTCCAATTACCTGTTTGGTTTTTAATGCCTCATCTTTTTTAACGACTTTATCTTTTGTTCCGTGAATAATAAACGTTGGAACAGTCATATCCATGGCTTGATTTGTACCTTCAACTAAACCGTTATGGGTATTGGTGATGTTAAATGTGCTAAGTGCCATATTAACGTCGGTTAAATTACGTTGCATGGCCATCTCTCGGACGTAAAAATTCAGTCTACCTTTTGGTGGTTTATGGGCAGTATATATCGCTTTTAAAAGCAAACGCTTTAACATCGGGTAATTATTTTTACGTTTTAATGTTTCAATAAATGAGACAGCCTGTTGCATCTCATCACGGGTTTTAATTAAGGTTTTGGTTTTAATTAAGTTAAAAAACGTCCGTTTATGTATAGGCATCCCGCTTGCTGGAGTGCTTGATAGTAATACAAGGGTTTTAACATGGGTTTGATAATCAAGCGTGTATTGCATAGCCACATTGCCTCCAAGCGACCATCCTAACAGATGAAATTCGTCTATATTTAGGGCTTTTCTAAACCCTTCAATGTCATCTGATAAGTCCTTAATTGAAGTTATTGGTGTAAAATATGATGAATTACCAAACCCGCGCATATCAATGGCATAAATCGTAAACGCGTCATCGATTGTTTCCATGAGTAAATCAAAGCTGCGTGAGGAACTCATATTTCCGTGAATGAGAAATAAAATCTCTTTTCCACCCTCACGTTCTCGGTACGATAACATCTCTTTTGAAGCAATGCGTATTTCTTTACGTAAAATCTCACTCATAGCCATCATCCTTTCATGTGATTTAAGTATATCACTCTCACAAATGTTACGCAATCTTTAGGTAATACATTGATTGTCTTTTTCTATAATACCGCGTATAATAGTACACAGTAAAAACGAGCTATATCATAAAGTTTGTACACAAAATAAAAAGGAGGTATACCATGAAACCATGGATTCACTATGGATTTAAAGCCGTATTTTTACTATTTCTTTATTTAGCTATTTTTGGCTTAGGTATATTTGCCTTTGAATTACCTAAGAAACCCACAAACGAAAATTTTGATATTGAACGGTTGAATACACCGAGTGAAACCGAACTTTATGCGACAATCATTGAAGGCAACAACGATGCCCTTAAAACACGGCTTGCATTAATTGATGCCGCAACGGAAACCATTGATATATCTAGCTACTCTATTCATAATGATCATGCAAAAAAGATTATTCATTACGCGTTATTAGATGCTGCGGACCGCGGTGTCAAGATACGCTTCTTAATTGATGGCTTTTTTGAAGGTGGACGCTATATCGAAGACCCTGGATTAGATTATTTAAGCATGCATGACAATATTGAGATAAAGTATTACAATGAATTTTCTCTAACTGACCCTGCAGAGGTTCATAACCGTATGCATGATAAATTATTGCTTGTTGATGGGTATTATGGATTGATGTCTGGACGTAATATTGGTGATCGGTATTTTATTGGTGAAACGCTTTATGACCGTGATGTACTAATATATGGTGATGATAGTCAAGTTATTACGGATATAACGACATATTTTAATGCCGTTTACAAGTATCCGTTATCGGATGTGTATGAACATACTGCAGATAGTGAGGTTCGCAATACCCTTAAATCTGCTTATAACATCTATACAAATACGAATCCTATTAATCAAACCTTGGCATCGCTAGAAACAGATGCAATCCAAATTACGCAAGCGCTATTTATTCATAATCCACTTACAGCTATACCCAAACAACCCATCGTATTAGAAACATTAATTGATGTCGCAAAAGACAAAGATGACATCATCATTCAAAGCCCGTATATTGTTGTTACAAAAAATATGCAAACCATGTTTGCCCCGCTGCGAGATAAAAATATCACATTTTTAACCAACAGTGCTACAACAAATGCCAACATTCCAGCCGCTGGCGGATATTTAAGAGACCGCGATATGCTCTTAGATGTAGGCGCGATTTATGAATATGACGGCGCAATGCTTCATGCAAAATCGATGGTATTTGGTGATGATATTAGTGTCATTGGATCATTCAACATCGACCCAAGGAGTACATACTTAAGTACAGAAAGTATGCTTATTATTGTGTCTGAACCATTTAATGATTCGTTGCGTATGTATATGAACCAGATTATTGATGATAGTGATTTAATTACGGAAGATAGTCCAGCACTAGCTAATGCCTCACTGCCAAAACGCGTTGCGTTTAGAATAGTACAAATTCTCTTTTTACCATTTGAACGATTATTATAATGTCCCTAAAATTGAAATGAGGCAAACTTATGAAAATGCTAACCAATAAAAAACAGTTCGCACACGATTTATGTGACTGGTATCGCCAAAACCAACGCGATTTACCGTTTCGTAAAACCACCGACCCATATAAAATATTTTTAAGTGAAATGATGTTACAACAAACCCAAGTTGTTACCATGCTACCATATTATGACCGGTTTATTGACACGTTCCCAACCATTGAATCACTCGCTCAAGCACAAGAAAGTGAGGTTTTAAAATTATGGGAAGGCTTAGGGTATTACCGGCGTGCCCGCTACATTCATGAAACGGCTAAAATGATTATGTCTGATTTCGGTGGTGTTTTCCCGAGTGATTATAAAGACATTCTATCATTAAAAGGCGTGGGTAAATACACTGCAGGTGCGGTGCATTCAATTGCTTTTAATCATCCAACACCTGCAGTTGATGGAAATGTTATGCGGGTAATGAGCCGTGTGCTAATGCTCGATCAAGACATTACAAAGACACAAACTGTGAAGCATGTAGAAACAGTTTTATCACAAACAATCATTCATGATAATCCAAGTGATTTCACGCAAGGACTTATGGAAGTTGGTGCACTCATTTGTATAAAAACACCGCACTGTGATATCTGTCCATTAAGGATGCATTGTCTTGCAGCCAAGCATAATGTCCAAACCGAGTATCCAATTAAAAAGAAATTAAAAGCAAAAACGGAAGAACACTATATAACCTTTATTATAAAAAATAAGTCTCATGACGTGGTCCTAACTAAACGCCCAGCCCGCGGACTACTCGCAAACATGCTAGAATTTCCGCAAGTAAAAACCACCGATCTTACCCAAGCGATAAAAACCATTGAAGCTGCGTATGATATAACCATAGATAATCCGATGTTCCATAGATCAATTAAACATGTCTTTACGCATAAAATATGGCACATGGATGTCTATCATGTAAACACATCAAACAAATCGCTTCCGTTTTATCCTATGAACGACTTAACTGAAGCCATGAGCCGAGCCCATTTAAAAATTATTGATTCCTTAAAAGAATAGTGCACGCCTTTACCGTATCATACAGGTAAACAACCTGAGGTGATATCATGTTTTTAATTAAAGAAATGCCCAATCAAGAACGACCAAGAGAACGATTCATTAAACACGGAAGAGAAGCACTCGCAACCCATGAACTGATTGCAATCATCTTACGTACAGGAACCAAAGACACATCTGTACTTGAATTATCCAAAACATTGTACTACCGATTTAATTCGATTCGTGAACTCAATAAAGCAACCGTTGAATCATTAACCTTACTTAAAGGTATGGGTAAAGCCAAAGCTATTCAACTACTCGCGGCTTTAGAACTTGGCAAACGCTTAACTGAAGAAAAGTTTTCCGAACAATTATCTTTAACAAGTCCTACCAATGTGTACGATTATTTAAAAAGCGACATGGACACCCATGACCAAGAAATGTTTTATGCGCTTTATTTAAACACCAAAGGCAAACTCATTAAAAAACATCTCTTGTTCATCGGTTCATTAAACAGTGCCCTTGTCCATCCCCGTGAAGTCTTCAAACACGCTGTAAGCGTCTCAGCTGCAGGTATTATCATTGCCCATAATCATCCGAGCGGTGACCCAACACCTTCTAAAAACGACCGGCTGATTACAGAGGTTATGGTTGAGAACGGAAAACTTATGGATATTGAAATTATCGACCATATTATTATAGGGAAAGAGAAATACTATTCTTTCAAGGAACATAGTGACTTTTAGTAGACAAATATTATAAATATGATATAATATGAAAAGGCTAATTAAGAAAACAAATATTGACAAAAGCTATTGTTTTTGATATTATTTTAACGCTTAAGCAGCATACCGCACAGAAAAGGTATTAAAGCATAGTCACCTTAATGGCGAGTCTTAAAATATGAGGAGGTGCTCAGTATGTACGCAGTAATCGAAACAGGTGGAAAACAACAACGTGTTGAAGAAGGCGCAGTCATTTATGTAGAAAAATTAGAGGCTGAAGCAGGAGACACAGTCACAATCGATCGTGTATTAATGCTTGGAGGCGATTCATTAACTATTGGAAATCCATACGTTGATGGCGCAAAAGTTGAAGCTAAAGTTGTAAAACACGGAAAACAAAAGAAAATTACCGTATTTAAATTCAAAGCAAAAAAGAAATACAGACGTAAACAAGGTCATAGACAACCTTATACCAAATTAGAAATCACAAACATTCAAGCGTAAATACGCGCTCTAAAATTAATCGGAGGTGACAAACATGTTAATAGACATTCAAATAATTTGTTGTATGGCATCTAAAAAAGGTGTTGGTTCGACAAAAAACGGACGCGATTCAGAATCGAAACGCCTAGGTGCAAAATTATCAGATGGACAATATTGTAAAGCTGGTTCTATTATCTATCGCCAACGGGGAACGAAAATCCACCCTGGTACTAACGTGGGCATCGGAAGCGATGACACACTATTTAGTAAAGTTGATGGCGTCATCCGATTTGAAAAAATTGGACGAGGTAAAAAACAAGCATCAGTGTATCCTGAATAACAATGATAATAATGGCAAACACTTATCACAGTGTTTGCCATTTTAATTTGACACGTGTATAATAGAATTTGACGATAAAGAGTAGGTGAAACCATGATAAGAAAAGCCAAAACGACAGATTTGGATGCCATTGACGCGTTAAGTCAGGCAGTCATCGATGACATGCAAAAACATGCGATTTTTCAGTGGAACCAAACCTACCCAAGAAAATCTCATTTTAAATCTGATATCGACCATGATGCCTTAGTTGTTTTTGAAGAAAACCAAGAAATATTAGGGGTCATGGCTTTTTATGAAGAAAATGAAGCTGCATATAAAGACATCAAATGGTTAAGAAACCATAGTATAGTTATCCACCGTATACTCGTCATGCCGCACCACCAAAAGAAACAGATTGGAAGTGCGTTTATGCGCTTTGCGATTGAGTATGCGCATACACGCGGATACGAATCAATTAAAATTGATACCTATCCTGCCAATTATAAAATGCGCGCATTTTTAAAGAAACATAACTTTATAGAACTTGATTATTTAAAGAAAATCCACCGTATTGCGTTTGAACGTATCATCGAGATTGGTAAAATGCATAAAATTATGATCTTAGGAAGTAGTGGGACAGGAAAGACCACCCTTGCTAGATTATTGAGTAAAAAACTCCATATCCCGCACTTGCCATTAGATACCGTGTATTGGCAAAAAGATTGGGCATCATTATCCAAGCCTGAGTTTGCAAATCTCATTCGGACGTATTTAAAAAACCACGACCAGTATGTCATTGAAGGTAATTATACCAATAGCGTTACCTTTATGGAACGTATCAAACACGCAGATACGATAATCTTACTGGATTACCCAGTACAAAAAGCCATCAAAGGCATTTTTGAACGTGAAAGACGCTACCGTCACCGGTACCGTAGTGATATGGCTGAAGGCTGTATTGAAAAAGTCGATCAAGAATTTTTACAGTACGTCCATGGCTTTAAACAAAAAGCACGTAAAATGTTGGCTGTGATTAACCAATACCGAGGAAGAAAGAATATCTTAACCTTCCAAAGTAGAGAAGCGCTTATGCGTTGGCTCGACACAATTTAGGAGTGAAACAATGTTTGTAGATTTAGTTAAAGTAAATATAAAAAGCGGAAAAGGCGGCGATGGAATGGCCGCTTTCCGTCGTGAAAAATACGTCCCTAAAGGGGGTCCTGCTGGTGGTGATGGTGGCCAAGGTGGCAGTGTCATCTTTGAAGGGGATGAAGGCTTAAGTACCTTATTAGACCTTCGCTATAATAAACACATCGTCGCACCAGATGGTGAAAATGGCATGAATAAACGAAAAGATGGCGCAGATGGGCATGATATTATTACCCGTGTTCCTGTTGGAACAACGATTTTTGATGATGATTCAGGCAAAGTTATTGCCGATATTACTGAACACGGGCAACGTGTGACTGTTGTAAAAGGTGGCCGTGGTGGTCGCGGGAATGTTCATTTCACATCAAGTCGTAATACAGCGCCAGAAATAGCTGAAAAAGGCGAACCAGGAAAAGAAGTTACTGTCCGTATCGAGTTAAAACTGCTTGCGGATGTGGCACTTGTAGGGATGCCGAGTGTAGGAAAAAGTACACTTATTAGTATTATTTCTAAGAGTCGTCCTAAAATAGCAGATTATCACTTTACAACCCTTGCCCCAAATTTAGGCGTCACAAGCGCGCCAGATGGGCGTAGTTTTGTGGTTGCTGATTTGCCTGGGCTAATTGAAGGTGCCTCGCTTGGACATGGGTTAGGTCTACAGTTCTTACGCCATATTGAGCGGACCCGTGTTATCTTACATCTTGTTGATATGAGTGCATTTGAAGGCCGTGAACCCTATGATGACTATTTAGCCATTCAAAACGAATTACGTAGTTATAAGTATGATTTAACCAATCGTCCACAAATTATTGTCGCCAATAAAATGGACTTGCCGAATGCAAAAGAAAACCTTGAGACATTCAAAAAACAGTTAAAAGATGATACATTAATTGTTCCAATTAGCGCCGCAACAAAAGAAAATATTAATGAACTACTACACAAAACTGCCGATTTACTTGATCAAACTGAACCGTTCTCACTCTATCAGTCTGATGACTTTAAAGATATGGTGACCTATACATATGATGGCGATCAAGAAGAATTTTATATCGATATCGATGATGACGGTGTCTATAACATTAAAGGGGATAAACTTCGTCGTTTATTTGAAATGACAGACTTTAAAACCGATCAATCTGTAAAGCGCTTTGCGAGACAACTTAGAACCATGGGTGTTGATAAAGCACTAAGAGAAAAAGGTGTCGAAAACGGCGATATTGTCCGTATATTTGGCAATGATTTTGAGTTTACCGACTAATAGTTCGCATACAAAACTATAATTAATAAAGCGAAATGAGGGGACATAATGGAGGATTTTACCAATGAGTTACTAACGCACATACACGACAAAAATATTGAAGCAATTCATGCCCTTTTAGATGCACGACATCCTTCGGATATCGCGGATCTCTTTCTTTCGCTTGAAAGTGTCTATCAAGATTATTTAATCAAAACGCTAAAACCAAGCTTGCTTGCTGATATGTTTGAATATTTTGAGGAAGACACAGCTAAAACAGTTTTACAAACCATCAACAAAGATAAAGGTGCGGATGTATTATCACATATGGAACCTGATGATGCAACAGACATCCTACAAACCTTAGAACCCCAATCAAGGGAAGACTACTTGCAGCTTATGAATCAAGCAGATCGCGAGACGTTAGCTCAGTTATTAACGTATCCTATCGATACTGCAGGGGCGATCATGACTACAGACTTTATCATCTTAAACAAAACGATGGATGTAAAAGATGCCATGAAGATTTTAGTGCACGCCTCAAGTACACCAAGTTTAATTCGTAAACTCTTTGTTTTAGATGACGACGGGTTCTTAGAAGGTGTTGTGCAACTAAAAACTTTGATTCAAGCCCGTTCCCCAAAAGCCATTGAAGACATTATGATTACTGAGGTTACCACCGTTCACGCAGAAGATTCAGCAGAAGGTGTCGCACGCATGATGCAAAACTATGAGTTTTACTTGATGCCTGTTGTGAACGATGAAAATAGAATGTTAGGCGTTATTACCTTAGATGATGCAGCTGATATTTTAGATGAAGCCACCGATGAAGATTACGGACAATTTGCGATGATTGATGGAGAACAAGCCATTGATGATACTTTCATGCATGCAGCATTTCACCGCTTACCGTGGCTTGTCATCTTATTAATATTAGGGATTTTTATCTCGCTTTTGATGTCTCAATTTGAAGCAACCATTGATAAAGTTGCCGTATTAATCATTTTTCAGCCCTTAATTTTAGGTATGGCAGGAAATACCGGAACCCAATCACTTGCGGTTACTGTTAGAGGGATTAGTAAAGCATACTTTGACGATAAAAGTTATAAACGCAAACACGTGTATAAAGAACTTAAGATTGGTGTATTAAACGGCGCTTTTATTGGTCTTATATCACTTTCTACAACCTATCTCTTTTTACTTATTACCGGGCCAACAATGGCGTTAGGAACACCGCTTGATGTTGCATTCACTGTTGGCGGGAGTGCTTTTATAGCCTTAACATTCGCTTCAATGTTTGGTGCTTTTTTACCTTTACTGCTTCATAAAATCCATATAGACCCTGCAGTTGCAAGTGGACCATTTATGACAACACTCAATGATATCATTGGGTTACTCATTTATTTCTCACTTGCTGTACTCATTATTTTATAGGAGGTGCCAAATGGCTAAAATTAGACTCAAAAAGCGCAATAAACCCAAAGAAATTTGTCACCTTATAGAAACCGAAACACGGCCTAACATCATCACCTCGCGTCTTAAAAATTATCATCCCTTTGATGTAAGCGAAGCCCTTTTAATGGTTGATGATGATGGTCGTGAAACAATCTATACGCATGCTGATGATACCCAACTCGCCATTGCTTTTTCTCATTTAGAAGAAGAAAAAGCCTATGAGTTTTTATCGGCGTTTGACCCAAAACGGATTGCTACATTCTTATCAATTATGGAACCTGATGATGCCGTTGATATTATTCAATGCTTTGATGACAATGAACATATTACAATCTATAAACATATGGACGAAGCAATAAAACTTAAAATCAAACACCTTGAAGCTTATGGTAAAGGCACCGCTGGTAGTGAGATGAACAATAACTACATTAAGATTCACTACAATATGGGTGTCAAAGAAGCGATGCGTATTTTAGTTGATAAAGCCGCAGAACTTGAAACCATTGATACGTTATTTGTCGTTGATGATGATGACCGTTTACTTGGTGTTGTTGACTTAAAAGACCTTATTGTTGCCAAACATCCAACAAAAATTAAAACCATCATGGATACCAACGTCATCAGCCATCATGTGATGGATGATTTAATCGATACAATACTTGATATTCAAGATTATGACATCTTAGCGATGCCGATTATCAATGACAATCAAGTCATTGAAGGCGTTATCACCATGAGTGATACGTTAGATATCATTGAAAGTGAAGCCGACGATGATTACGCCCAACTTGCCGCATTACCAACCGAGTATGACTTCTTTGAACCCGCCTTTAAAAGCGCGAAACGCAGACTTCCGTGGCTTGCGTTACTACTTGGACTTAATTTACTTGTTGCTCTGGTTTTAAATCAATACGTTGAAACCATTAATCAAGTTGTAGCCCTTGTCATGTTTCAACCGCTTATTTTAGGAATGGCAGGAAACTTAGGGACGCAATCACTTGCTGTTACTGTGTTAAAACTTGCCAAATCAACGATAAAAACGAGGAAAGATGTTACCGCACATATCATTAAAGAACTGGCGGTTGGCTTAGTTAATGGAATCATCTTAGGTATTTTAGCCTTTGTGATGGCATTCATCTTCTTAAGTATTGTTAGTGTAGGAAGCATTGCACCTGAATACATTGCCTTTGTCTTAGGGATATCGGTAATCATCGCGTTAATGGTTTCAGCATTGCTTGGAAGTACGATTCCACTTGGATTAAACCGTTTAGGTATCGATCCTGCAATAGCCAGTGGGCCATTCATTACCACATTAAACGATATTGCCGCATTGATTGTTTACTTTAGTCTTGCCGGTGTCATTATTTTACCACTCGTCTTATAATTCGCATACAAACTAACTAGGGGGAATCCTTATGTATAGCTATATAAAAGGCACCATCACATCCATTGAACCAACAAAGATTACACTTGAAAATCATGGTATTGGGTATAGTATTATTACCCCAAATCCCTTTGATTTTAAAGTCGAAAACGATGTCTTAGTGTATCTTTACCAACACGTTCGTGAAGATGAACTGTCATTATACGGATTTAAAACCTTAAAAGCTAAGCTTTTGTTTATTGAACTTTTAAGCGTTAAAGGCATTGGCCCAAAAAGCGCCCTTGCCGTTTTAGCAAGCGCTGAGGTTGATGAGATTGTCAAAGCCATCGAAATGAGCGATACGAAATATCTTCACAGATTTCCTGGTATTGGCCCTAAAGCTAGCCAACAGATTGTCCTTGATCTAAAAGGAAAGCTTAATTTACATCCAGTCAGTCAAAAAGAATCATCAAGACTCAGTGATGTTGAAGATGCGTTACGTGCGCTTGGCTATAAAACCAAAGAAATCGATCGCGTGATTAAAAAACTCGACCATAAAAAACCAACCTCAACCCTTATTAAAGACGCCCTTAAGCTCATATCTAAATAACAGCGCATTCATGCGCTGTTTTATTTTTGCAACTATAACTTGCTTTTCAAATACTTAGATGCACGCTATAATAACAGTATCAATCCTGCAGGTTGGTAAGGAGGATTTATATGCTCGATATGATACACATAGGCAACACCTTAAAAAACTTAAGAAAAGATGCTGGACTAAGCCAAGATGAACTTGCCCAAAAGCTCTATGTTTCGCATCAAGCCGTATCACGGTGGGAACAAGGCAAAAGTTTACCGCAATTAGAAACCTTACTCGCTTTAAAAGAGGTATATAATGTATCGCTTGAAACGTTACTAGTAATGCACGCACCACTTGATCAAGACATTGATACACTATTAACGGCCCATTCAAGATTGTTTGTTATACAAACTATTATCCAAGGAAATCATACTCTTAGGTATTATGACATCATTCATAAACTCACTGATGATGAGCGCTTTTACGCCTTATCAGAGATACTAAAGAAAAAGCTTCCATGTAATTTTGATAGCTTATGGCCACGGCTTTCCTACGCTGAACGCCGCATGATTATTAGACATCATCTTGAATTAAACTATCCAGAAAAACTTGCCCATTTATCGTATTTAATGACACAAACAGAAAAAAATTTATTGAAAGAAGGACTTAAACTATGAAGAATATTATAATGATGCTTCCCTTTTTAGACAAAGAAAGCAAAGATGAACTCGTTGACAGTATCTTAAACAAAGAGATTACCAACTTAAAAGCAATTACACCCGCAATCTATCCCTTTCTTAATAACGAACAGATGCATAAACTCTACCAAGCGGCTATGGATGAAACGATTGAGGTAGATCCTTACCTAATGTTGCCGTTCTTAGATGAAAAAACGATTGCCGATATGGTCGATAAAGTTGAATCAGGAGATTACGGCTCACTTAAGGTTAACCGTATCATGCCGTTCTTAGGTGAAAAACATCTAAACCGTCTATTTAAACACTATATGAAAGACATGAAAAATGAACCACATGATGACGAATCTAAAAAAGAGCCGGAATCTAATCCAACTGATGATGAAACACCTAATGACGCATAAAAAATAGGAAGCCAATTTTTGGCTTCCTTTTACATTTTA
>CAZXSS010000021.1:0-22495 GCA_964643385.1 uncultured Candidatus Izemoplasmatales bacterium | reverse complement strand
AAAGACTATTTGAAAAAGTAGAGGATACTATGGGCAAACTTAAAACCATTACCTACCATCATCATCAGGCAGACGCATTCCCTTTTAGTCTGCCTTTTTTTAACGGAAGACCAATTGAACTCTCACCTGCAGTTACAATCATCGCTGGCAGTAACGGGTCTGGAAAGTCGACGTTACTCGAACTTCTCGCAGAAAAACTCTCGCTTTACCGCATTACTGAACCATCATTCACTACCCAAACATTGAGAGAAAGCATCATGCCTGCTGTCTCCGAAGTGGCGATAACATATGATTTACAAAAGCCTAAAGGGTTTTTATTTTCTGCAGAAGATTTTACGAAATACATCCAATTTTTAGAACATGAGAAAGCCCTTGCTAAAAAGGAAATTGACATGATAGATAAAACCTATAAGGATAAATCTGCCTACGCTAAAATGATGGCAAAAAGCCCTCACAATAAAACCCTTGGAGAGATTAATACGCTTTATGCACATCCACTGTTAACACAATCACACGGAGAAGCTTACCTTGATTTCTTTAAATCACGACTTAAACCGAACACTCTCTATTTACTTGATGAACCAGAAACCCCTTTATCAATTCAAAATCAACTTACCTTACTGGTTTTGATTCACGAAGCGGTCAAGAAAGGCTCACAGCTCATTATCGCGACCCATTCACCGATTATTACAGCCTATCCCAACGCAACACTATATACTATTTCTGAATCATCGATTAATAAAGTAAACTATGATACAATAGAGAGTGTCCAACTACTCAAAGATTTTCTAGATAATAAAGACGCATATCTTAATCACCTATTCAAAGGAGATGACCCACATGAGCTTTAATAGAAAAACAGGCAAAAACATGAATAAGCGCCGTAAGTGGGGGAAAATAACCCTAATTGCGCAAATCATTATGATTATTACTTTATTGGTTGTATTCTTCCTTACAGTTATTGGATAAAAGCACTTGAATTTCTCTTTCAAGCGCTTTTTTTATGGTATAATGTGGACGAGAGGAGTGCATACAATGGATATTAACTTATGGGACGATATCGTCGTCCATAGTTATAAACACAACGAGAAACTTCACCGTATTTGGGCTCACGCAACGGTTGTTGATTATGATGATACAACCATTAAAATAGCCAATTATAGAACCAAAGTCATCGAAGCAAACGGTCGATTTTGGTATACCAAAGAACCCTCAGTAACTTGGTTTTTTAAAGATCGCTGGTTTAACATCATCGGCATCATTAGACCAACTGGGATATTTTATTACTGTAATATCGCAAGTCCTTATTTAATTGATGATGAAGCATTAAAATACATTGATTATGATTTAGATATTAAGGTTGCGCCAGATTATTCTTATACAATCTTAGACCGCAAAGAATACAATAAACATAAAGTTAAAATGGATTATCCAGAAGACTTAAAACCCATTTTAGAAAGCGAGCTAAACGCACTAAAACACATGGTCGAAAATAAAGAAGGTCCTTTTGAACCAGGCATCGTCGAACATTACTATAACATTTATCGGGATAAGGTCTTTGATAACAGCGAGGACAAGACATGATTAGGCAGTTTAGAGCCAAAGACTTACCTCAAATAAAAACCATCTATGCTCAACACAATTGGACGAACTACCTTAAAGATAATGACACATTTGCAGCGATGTTCAAACACAGCTTAGCGACCTATATTTATGAAGAAAAAGAAACAATAAAAGGTCTTGTTAGAGTGGTTGGAGATGCTGCGCATATTCTTTACATTCAAGATATTTTAGTGCAACCATCATTTTTAAGACAAGGTATTGGAACTGCGTTAATGACATTTTTATTAAAAGAGTACGCACACATTAGACAAAAAGTTTTGATTACAGATAAAACTGACACAACCGCAACCGCCTTTTATGAATCATTAGGATTCAACCAAGCAGACAATGCAAACATCACATGTTATGTACACTTTATTTAAGTATTGTGATAAAATAATAAGCAATAGATTCATTTTATTGGAGGAGATTACACATGCTAGAACGTTATTTTGAAAACATTCGCGAGATGCTCAACCGGTTTGACATCTCACCTGCTGAAAAAGCCGATATTTTAGAAGACTACAAAACCATGGCTGAACACGCAAAAGAAAATGGCTTAAGTGACGAAGAAGTGATTAAAAAGCTCGGAGATGTTGAAGAGATATTCAATACGCTAAAATATGAGTATGAATTAAAATCCGACTCACATAAAGGCGATAAACTTGTTCGTGTTATGCCGTTTATTGCTATTATATTATTTTTTGGACTCGGCTTTGGCTATGATCTTTGGCATCCTGGATGGCTTGTATTCTTACTTGTACCATCGACCTCGATTATTGTTAAAAGCATACAACGTCCTGGGGACTTTTATTTAGCACCTATTATGCCATTTATAAGCTTAGTAACATTTTTTGTTTTAGGCTTCGTTTTTAGCGCATGGCATCCAGCTTGGATTGTGTTTTTACTCATTCCTATGGTTGCCATCTTAGAATCAGCCAATAAAAACAACCTACGCTCATCTTTAGTTGGTGCCAGTGTCTTCATTGGCTTTAGCGGATTCATTGTTGTTGGAGCGCTCACAAATACATGGCATCCTACCTGGATTATTCTCTTATTACCACTACTTGTAGGGTCATTTACGGGTAAGCACGCAACGACAAACATCATCGTCTTAATTAGCTTACTAGTTTCTATTGGCCTATATGTGTACTTGGGACTAGCGACCCAACTTAGTTGGACCCGGAGTCTCGTTGCGTTTACGCCTTATTTCATTATTGGTGTATTATTTGACCGTATCCAAATTTTTGGTGTAGGGGCTCGTTATAGAAAACAAAATACCTCAGTTACTAAAGCTGTTTTCATCCTTAGTTTAATCTTGTTTTTCTTAATCGGCGAACTGTATAATGCCTATGCAATCTCATGGCTATTTTTCTTGCTTGCACCAATTGTTTCTACCTTGCTGGTAAAACGACCACTTAAACTTACACCTATTATGCCATTTGTAACTGTTATTGCTTTCGTGCTTCTCGGTTATTTCTTAGATGTATGGCATGTCGCATGGCTTGTATTTTTACTGATTCCAATTACATCTATCTTAGAAAACTAAAACCACATGCGTGTGGTTTTTATTTTTAATGCAATAAACATCTCTAACTATGATAAAATAAAACTATAAAGAGGAGGGCTCATCATGCCTAAAAAAACATTTTGGATACTAATTTTAATTGGGATATTAATCCTTTTATTGTTTGTTGTATTATCTAATATCATGGATGTCGGATTAAAGCTTCGTGAAATCCATAGATATATTGAATATGCATTTTATGGTCTCAGTTTTATTTTGGTGTATTTCTTAATATTAAACCCCTTGCGAATTATCTTTTTTGCACCAACGTTTACCGTTAGTGCTTTAAGTGATGAAAAACAAAACGCAAGAAGTTACCGCAACGCTGCTAAAAATTTACTTAAAATGAGTACCATTAGCGATACTGATAGAACGCTTTTACAAACTACATTGAATGATAAAGATGAGTTACCTAATGCTCTTAAAACCGTATATCATGGTACGATTAGAAAACAAGTTGACAATATCATCATTACCCATGCAAAAACCGTGCTTATGACAACCGCGATTTCGCAAAATGGAAACCTTGATATGTTTTCGGTCATCATCACCAATATTAAAATGATTAAATCAATCGTTGTTGCTTGTGGGTTTAGACCAAGTTACTTAAACTTAGGTAAATTAAGTATGAATGTCGCTGTTACCGCAATGATTGCCGAAGGCTTAGAAGATGTTGATTTTAACGAGATGTTACCATCAAAGGTTGGTGAAGCGTTATCTGATATTCCTATTGTTAGAACCGCAACCAACTCGATATTCCAAGGCATATCAAACGGAATGCTTACGTGCCGTATTGGCATCGTCACTCGTAAATACTTATTTAGAGACAACCAAATGATGACAGAAAAAGAACTAAGACTTGCCGCATATAAAGAATCGTTTAGACTCATGCCAATTATTATAAAAGACGGACTCGTCGCCTTTCCAAAAGGTGTCATAAACATGGCCATGAGACCATTTAAAAGACGCGCAAACAAAGGAAATGATTAGATGAAATATACAGAAAAATATGCAGATTTACTGCTTAAAAAAGGCATTGATTTAAAACCAGGAGAAGACTTACTTATAAATGCCCCTATTGAAGCTAGAGATCTTGTACACGATTTAACCACCTTAGCCTATAAAAAATATCAAAGTCACACTGTCCATGTAAACTACCAAGATATCAATCTTAGTAAAGCCAAACTCGCCTACGCACCAGACACCGTCTTAAGCGATGTACCCAATTACGTCTTATCTCGCTATGACACCATCATTAAACGCGGTGGCGCTGTTATCAATATTACGTCTAGTTTTCCCGATTCTATGAAAACCATTGACCCAAAACGTATGGCCAAAGCTGCTCAATTATCAGCCTCTAAAGTGAGACCATTTGAACAACAACTCTACAAAACGTGTAAATGGACATTAGCCGCATATCCAAGCGATGAGTGGGCGCAATCTATATATCAAAATGTCTCTTTAGAAGACGCAAAACAAAACCTAGAAAGTGCACTAATAGCTATGTTAAAACTCAATGAAGACGATCCAATAAGCGCGTGGACGTCGCATTTAGATATGATAAACGCCCGTATTGAAGCTTTAAATGACTATCAATTTAAAGCCATTCATTTTATTACAGGCGACACCGATATTACCATTGCCTTACCACAAGACCATAGATGGGTAGCGCTTAGTCACTCCCATAAAAATGGGGAGTTTTTAGAAGGCTTACCTGCTGAACGTATCTTTACTTCGCCCCATAAATATGGTGCCAATGGAACCCTAAAACTAACCAAACCATTGGTAGTAAGAGGGAATAAAATAGATCCTTTTGAGTTGACCTTTAAAGACGGAAAAATCACCAAACTCAAAACCACTAAACATGATGAACAAATGATTAAACGCTTATTGTCTATCGACGAAGGCGCTGCGTATTTAGGAGAAGTGAGCCTCGTTGAACCAAACCCCATGTTTGAAGACATAAACACGACGTTTAATCACCGGTTGCTTGATCAAACCAGAGGCTGCTATTTAACACTCGGTAATGCCAACCGGCGCACTTTAAAAAACAGTCGTACCCTCAATAAAGAAGGATTAATTGAAGCTGGGCTTAACCAAAGTAAAATACGGCTAGATTTAATCATTCATCAAGATAACTTAGATGTCACTGGTATTACAAAAGATGATACACATATACCATTAATGGAAGATGGAACCTTCCTAAATTTCACCTAAAAACTCCTAAAACACACTATTCATAGCATTTAGTGTGTTTTATTCTTGACATTTGATTACGTTTCCACTATACTTATAAACAACAATCGAAAAGCGCACTGTAATGCTAAAAAGGCAAAGTTAGAGAAATCTAACATACGCAAAGCTATAGGACCTGTAAAATGGTAGCCAGCTGTCATTATCGTTAAATACGAGTTGACCTGGTTTTTTATTTTACAAAAACCATATAAAAGTCAACCGTTGGTTGGCTTTTTCTTTTATATACTGGGAGGTGGGACATTGCCGAACTTTAAATCCGTACAAATAGGAATCCTCATCTTCTTACTTGTTGGGTTGATCTTCACGACTGCATCGGCCCTTGCATACTGGCAAGAAGTCACCATATCAGATACCATCACGATTGGTACGATTCGCGAAGGGGTGGACATTGAAGTCAACAACATCACTGAACTCGATGAATCTGTAAGACTCGTCCCAGAAGGACGTGCGATGTTCGTTGGCGATGTGGAACAGATAACCTTATCTTACAACGTGTCAGTCACAAGAGAATTATTAAACACCGTAGACCTACATATCATTGCACACTCCGTTACCATTGGAGATAGTGACACGTATGAACACCTCGTTGATATCGATATTAACAGTGTTGATCGCGAAACGGTCATGGATATCTTTAATGATACGATTACAGTCAATATTATTGTTAAGCTTATCGAACCAATCGATGAAGCAGAAGCAACGCTACTAAGCTTACCATTAACACATGTAAATGTCGAAGACAGCATTGAAGCATATAACGCAATTAAAGGTCAAGACATAACCTTTACATTAAGATTTGAATTGCAAAACAAAACAGAAGCAACAGAGTAACACAAACATAAATAATAAAAAAATAAATTAAAAAAAGGAGATTAAAACCATGTTTAAATCAAAAAAAACAATTATTGGAGCTTTATTATTATTGGCACTTGTTGTAACATCAGCATCATTCGCATTTTGGGCAAGTAGTGTTGACGGAAGCAATGATTCAGCAACTGGTACCGTAACTATCGGTGAAGGTGAAACAGTATCAACTACTGTAACTGTGGCTGATGTAGGCGCAGATGGAACTTTAGTACCAGATGGATATGAGGACGGAACAACTGTAAACAATGAAGACAAAGTATTTACAGTAGAATGGGAAGGTAGTGGCGCAGATGGTGCTACTGGAACATTGTCTGTATCAGTTACAAGTCTCAGTTTAGGATCTTTAACACAGACACAAATAGAAGATATGTTTACGATTGATGTGTCTGCTAACCCATCAATTACTGTAGGTACCCCATTAACATACACAGTGAATGTAGAGTTTACAAATGAACCCGCAGATCAAAGTATTTATGATGAAGTAGCTAATGGGAGTTTGGTTATTACATTAGATTTCTCAGTTACTGTAGACTAATTTAATAATTGAAATAAGACATATTAAATACTAAAAGGAGGAGGGATGCCATGAATATAAAACGTAAACTATTAAATGTAACCATTATATTATTTATGGTCCTTTCTTTATCATTATCTATAGGACACACATTAGCTTATTGGCAAGGAAATGTTGTGGGTGATTCTGATACTGCAACAGCCACTATAGACACCGGTGAATGGAATCAAGCTTTCCCCTGGGATCCTAATGAAACCTATTTGAAAGACGACCGCGTTACAAACAATGGGTTTATTTATGAAGCTAAACGCAATAATCCAGAAAGAGAACCTGGTGTTGCTAAAGGCTGGAATAGAGACTGGACTGAAGTTGGACCAGCATAAATCAATAACGAATAAACGCACGAGTATTCATTCGTGCGTTTTATCTATGCTATAATGAAGTATTATTATGACGTGAAGGAGACAAACTATGACAGAAAAGAAGACAAAGAATTCAACATCTGGTTTGATTAAGACAATTCTCTTTTTTGCTTTAGTCGGACTCTTACTTTTTTATGTTTTATTAGAAATCTTTATTCCTAGACAAACCATAAACATTGTACAGGTTAAACCATATATTGTTATTACTCAAAGTATGGAGCCAGTTATTAATGTAGACGACATGGTAGTCATTAGAAATGTAGATGTAGACAATTTAGAAGAGGGCGATATTATCACCTTTTATGCTGATATCAATTTTGATAATGAAGATGAAGTGATAACGCATTATGTTCATTCTATTGATGAGAATAATAGTGATGAAACCATCATTCGTACAAGACGATATTTTGAGGATGAATCTGATATCATCGTTGATACATGGGCGCTAACTGAAGAAGACATAATTGGACAGTACATGTTCAAAATTCCTAAAATTGGAGTGCCTATTCGGTTTTTACAAAGTCCATTTGGTATTGCTGCACTTATTGTAAATGCAGCTGTTATATCAGGTATTGTAATACTTTTAAAAGAAGATAAAAAAACAAAGATGGTAGATACAGATGATCAAGAGACTAAAAGTGATAGCAAGTAAACCATTCTCAAAACTTAAAAAACACATAAAAAGTACCCCAACAAGGAGACTTGTTGCTGTCGGTGTGTTTGTGTTTTTATCGATATTTTTACTTGTACATAGTGTAATATTAACTTTTTTTTATATTGATAACGATTACCAATATGATATCTACGGCTTTACCTATACGGATGCCGTATTGTCAGGTCAAGACACAACAGAACCTATGCGCACAGGTATTGTTAGAATCCACGAGTTTTCTTTTGAAGACATCACTACAAATGATAAAGTTGTAATGTGTTGTGATTTTGGCACAGAAGAAAATTTTGTTCATTTTGTTGAGTCGGTTAATGAAAGTAACAAAACATTAGAAACAAGTTATACAGGCATTATCACAAATACGCTATCAGAAGATGACATCTTAGGGGTTTATGAAAAAGATGCCAATCTTTTTGGCACAATTTATTACACCGCAATGTTTACACAAGGCTATATCTTATTACTGTTAAGTCATCTTTTATTAGGGCTTGGGTATTATTATGTGTTTATCTTCGATAACCCTGATCGCTTTTTTAAAAAAGACATCATAAATTCAAAAAAAGACCAAAAAAAAGTGGCATCTTAATCAATAGAGCACGATTTCTATTGATGAGATGCCAATTTCGTAGGGGCGTTAGTTAAGGTCAAGCTCCATACTTAAGTTAACGGCTTGACTGGTGAGCAATTTATAATCCTCCTGTGTTTCAATGGCGTTTATATATACCGAAACAGTGATTTCTGCTTGGGATGCGCCTTCATCTATTGTGACAGTAATATCTGTGTCAAATAAATGATTTACATTTACAGTAGGACTGACGTCACTGATTAATGCAACGTCAATAGTATCTTCGTTAAAATCCGTGTAATCGTCGATATTTATGATATAGGTATAGGTAATATGATCGATATCATTTGCGCCTAAAACACTGCCTTTAGGGACTAAATAGGTGCCAGGTTCTGTTGATACAACTTGATAAATCGTATCATCTGCTTCATATACATCTTTGTAGACCGCAATCTCTGTATCTTTATAGCGTTCTTCAATATGGTTGGTGACCATAAAATAATTAAAAATAAATAAAAAAATCAAAGCCACTGTCGTTAGCATGTTTTTCATGATATCGCTCCTATGAACAATTATGTAAGGCAACTGGCTGTCTACGTGAGACCCTATAGTTTTCCGTCCTTAGATCGCTCTAAGTTTGGCTTTATCAAACTAATCATCCACAGGACATGAAATACACGTCCGTGGCTTTGATTTGATACGTTTATTATAGCACGATTTTTTTTACATACAAGTAAGCATGCACAATGATTTTTATTAGATATACGTAAATATCCCTTGAAATAAGGGGTTTTTCTTTATTTATAAAGTTATTCAAAAAGGATATTATTGAGTATAAATGGTCAAAAGTCAAAAAAAACGATGTCGAAACATCGTTTTTAGATTATTTTACGTAATGAAATAATAACTTTATCGTATTTTCTATTGCTTGATAATGGGTGCGCTCCATTCCATGTGACGCATGGACGCCAGGACCTACTAAAGCCCCTTTGAAATCATTACCTGCGCGGCTAGCGGCGGTTACATCAGATCCGTAATACGGATAAATATCTACAGCGTATTGTAAGTCATTTGCTTTTGCAAGTGACGCAAATTGCGTAGTTAAATCATAATCATAAGGACCACTAGAGTCTTTTGCGCAAATTGAGACATCATATTCTGTACAACTTAAATCATCACCAATACACCCCATATCTACGGCTACGAGTTCATCAAGTTCTGGGATAAATGCGGCCCCGTGGCCAACCTCTTCATAGGTTGAAATAATGATTTTTAGTGTTTGTTTGGGTTTAATGTTTTCATCGTTTAAATGTTTAATTAAGCCAAACATGCTTGCAACATTGATTTTATCATCTAAGAACCGTGATTTTACAAAACCACTGTCAGTAATTGTGGTTTTCGGATCAAAGAAGATGTAATTTCCAACTTCAATGCCTAAATCTAGTACATCTTGCTTGTTTTTAACCATTTCATCAATGCGTACAATCATATTTTCAGGGTCGCGTTTTTTAGTCCCTGCGTCTTTAAACACATGAACAGAAGGACTGGTTGAAAGAAATGTCCCACTGTAGGTTTTTCCATCACGGGTTTGAATCGTACAATATTCACCATCTAATGTTGGCCAACTCGGACCACCAATATTGGTGAACTTTAAGGTACCATCACTAGAAATACTGCGTACCATCGCTCCAAGCGTGTCCACATGTACACTAAGTCCTAAGGTTTTTGGTGTGCGTCCTGGCACAGTAATAATTAAATTTCCTTTTTTCGTTTGAACAGTTTCTAAGTCAAACTTATTTGCTTCCTCCTTAATACGCTTAGTAATGTCTTTAGTATAGCCACTCGGACTAGGAATTTCTAAAATCTCTTTGGCCAAGCGTAAAATATATGTTTTATCAATTGCCATAAAATCACCTCAAAATTCATTATAGCATATTCACCTTAAAATCCACGCAAAAACCTAAATTTATGATATAATAAACCATGGAGGTGGGTAGTATGCATATTATCTACGGCGGCGCATTTAATCCGCCTACAATAGCCCATTTAGAGGTCTACAAATTTCTAAAACGAAAACTCGATGTAAGTAGGTTTACCTACCTACCAGTGAGTAGTGCCTATACGAAAAGCGAACTTGTCAGTAACACCCATAGGTTGAACATGTTAAAATTGATGACTAAAGATTATGACGATATTGACATCTCGGATATTGAAATGACTGATGACCGTTTCCAAGGAACCTATTATTCACTTGTCAGACTCAGTGATGACACTGATGATGAGGTTGGTTTCGTTATTGGCGCAGACAATGTTAAAAACTTAAGCAACTGGATTATGGCACCATCTTTACTTAGTGAGTTTACCATCATTATTTTAAACCGCGATGACATTGATGTCCAAGCCATTATTGATAATGATCCACTGCTTAAGAACTATAAGCGTCATTTCAAAATATATACGGCATTTGATTTGGATGTATCAAGTACCGCTTTTAGAATAACCCATGATAAAACTATGGTTACCGATGAGGTATACAAATATATAGAAGACCAAGATTTATACTAAACCGAAGAGGTGAAACTTATGTATTTTAACGATTTTGTAAAAGTAGCCAGCGTAACACCTAAACTCCGCGTTGGAAACCCTGCCTATAATGTCACAGAGATGTTAAAAATTTTAAAAGACCTTCGCGCAAGTATTGCTGTATTTCCCGAACTTGGAATTACGGCGTATACTTGTAACGATCTCTTTTTTCAACACGGCCTAATTGAAGAAACAGAAGCACAGCTTAAACGCCTGCTTGAAGAAAATCCGTATGAAGGGATTATCACCGTAGGTGCACCCTTAGAAATTGATGGGATTTTATATAACAGTGCGTTTGTGATAAAAAAAGATAAAATTCTCGGAATTGTACCTAAATTTTACTTACCAAACACGCAAGAATTTTATGAAAAACGCTGGTTTACTTCCGGATTTGATATCGTAAAAAAAGTAAAAATGATTCGCTTCTTAGACCAAGTGGTGCCATTTGGCTCACTTGTCTTTAAATCAGAAGACGGACGCATTAGCTTTGGAATTGAAATTTGTGAAGATATGTGGGCACCCATTTCTCCAGGAAACTTACTCGCCTTAAACGGCGCCAAAATGATTTTAAACTTAAGTGCCTCAAATGAATATCTCCATAAACGTGCCGTCAGAAGACGTACCGTTATTGAACATTCGCGCCGCAACGCGGGCGCTTATGTTTATAGCAGTGCAGGCGTTAATGAATCAACAAGTGAAACGGTCTTTAGTGGTCATAACGTCATTGCTCAAAACGGCGAACTCCTTGTTGAGACCGAAAACTTTAGACGCGATAGTGAAGTTATTTACGGCGATATCGATTTATCAAAAATAAGTTTTTCACGAAAGATGAACTCTTCATTCCGTGATACCTTAAATAAATTTGATTTTGAATCGATTACCGTCAATTTTGAACTTGATAAATCAAAAAACTATACATTTGAAACGGCCTTTGATCAAACCCCGTTTGTACCAAAAGAAAATACCATAGAAGCATTTGAAAAAATTGCCACACTTCAAGAAAATGCATTAATTAAACGGATGAACCATATCGGCGCAAAAAGAATTATCGTCGGCGTATCAGGGGGACTTGATTCGACATTGGCTTTATTAATTGCGAGCCGTGTAGCCGACAAACTTGACATGGACCGTAAAACCATATTAGGGGTTACGATGCCAGCCTTTGGGACAAGCGACAAAACCTTATCACAGGCCCGGTCGTTAATCGAGCATTTAGGTGTTTCTTTAAAAGAAATTGATATTAGCGATCATGTTAATGATCACTTTGAGTTAATCGGACATGATAAAACCACCACCGATACAACCTATGAAAATGCACAAGCTAGAGCCCGGACAATGATTTTAATGAATCTTGCCAATATGGAAGATGGCATTGTTTTAGGAACCGGTGATATGAGTGAACTTGCCCTTGGATGGTGTACGTATAACGGCGATCAAATGAGTATGTACGGCATCAATGCCGGCATTCCAAAAACCTTAGTTCGTTTTATGATGGAACACTACGCCGAAGAAAAGTTCGGTGAAAATGTTGAAAACGTCGTTCACGACATACTTAACACCCCGATTTCTCCAGAACTCATAAAAGACCAAGTTACGGAAGATGAAATCGGAAATTATAACGTCAATGACTTTATTATGCACCGGTTTTTGCGCTACGGAGACCCTGAATACCGCATTGCTTGGATATTAGAAAAAGCCTTCGACTTAACGAAAAAAGAAGCCCTGAGCTATGTTGAAAACTTCTTTAGCCGGTTTTATAGCCAACAATTTAAACGACAAGCTAGTCCAGATGCACCAAAAATCCTCGATATATCGTTATCACCGCGAGGTGATTTACGCATGCCGAGTGATGTAAATAAACGAAAAAGTTAGGATTTGATACTATGCCAAAACGTGTTGTTATCGGCATGAGCGGCGGCGTCGATTCAAGTGTCGCTGCCTTTCTTTTAAAACAAGATGGCTATGATGTCATTGGGCTCTTTATGCGTAATTGGGATTCTACAACAAACCAAGACGTGTTAGGAAATCCAACATTATCCGATGATATGTGTCCACAAGAAAAAGATTATAACGACGCCAAACGCGTTTGTGATCATCTAGATATTCCTTTATACCGTGTTGACTTTATCGAAGAATATTGGCGCGATGTTTTTACATACTTTTTAGATGAATATAAAAAAGGACGCACGCCAAATCCAGATATCATGTGTAATAAATATATTAAGTTTGATGCATTTGTGAAACACGCTAAACAGTTTAACCCAGACTATATTGCGATGGGACATTATGCGAGAGTAAAACATGAGGATGACAGCGTTCAACTATTACGCGGTGTCGACCAAAATAAAGACCAAACATACTTTCTAAGCCAACTCACAAAGGACCAACTTAAAAATGCCTTATTTCCTGTTGGTGCGTACCAAAAGAAAGCCATTAGAGATATTGCGATTAAACATGATATTCCTACAGCCACTAAAAAAGACTCTACCGGTATATGTTTTATCGGTGAACGTGAGTTTTCTAAATTTTTAAACAACTATCTACCAGCCCAACCAGGAAAAATGCTTACCTTAGATGGTGATGTCATCGGTGAACATACTGGTCTTATGCATTACACAATCGGTCAACGTAAAGGCTTAGGTATAGGCGGGAGTAAAGATTATGACAATGAACCGTGGTTTGTAGTGGGAAAAGACTTAGAAAAAAATATCCTCTATGTCGCTCAAGGATTCCATAATCCAGCCCTTTATAGTACTCACTGTACATTAGAAGATGTCAATATTATCGATCCTAAACAGACCATCGATCATTTAGAATGCACCGCAAAATTTAGATACCGTCAAAACGACATAGTTGTAAAAATAAAACAAGAAGATGGTGACACCACGGTTTATTTTAAAGACCCAGTCCGCGCCGTGACACCAGGCCAATCATGTGTGTTTTATGATGGTGAGGTTTGTTTAGGCGGCGGAATTATTAAAGATGTTTACCATAAGGATACAAAAAGACCATATTAGTAAGAAGGTGAAGGGATGCCTAAAAAATTAGGGGTTGTAATGAGTGGTGGCGGTGCACGCGGCGCCTATCAAATAGGCGTTTTAGAAGTGCTTAAAAACGCTGGATTTTTAGAGAACGTGTGTGCTTATAGCGGATCAAGTGTCGGGAGCTTAAATGCTGTTCTTTTAGCCACAAGCACCATAGAAAACGCCAAAGATGTATGGCTTTCTATGGATGAAGATACACTTTTCAATAATGATAAAAATTTTTTTAAACGTATTTTTGAAGCAGGACGCGATTTAGTCTTTGAAGGCTACTATCAAACCGATAAACTTGATGCCTTAATTGAAAAAGTCATCGATTATGATGCCATCAAAGAAAAGGATATCTTCGTAACCACATCCCATGTTGGAAATGAAGACCCGTCGTTTTTTGAGCTTTTAAGTTTTAATATCCGCAATGCTTTCTCAAAAGAAGACCATGTTCGCTATACCAACTTAAAAGAATGCGACAAAAAAACAATGAAAAAAACCTTGCTTGCAAGTTGTGCACTTCCCATCGTCTTTAAACCAATTATCATTGATCATTCAACGTATTATGACGGTGGCGTTTTAGACAACACACCAATCACTCCGCTCATTAATCACGGGTGCGATGAGATTATTTTAATCGATTTATTTCGGTTTAGATTAAAACGCTTGCCACACGACAACGATGTCACCATCTATACCATCAAGCCATCTAAAAGTTTACGTGGGATCATGGATTTTTCACGCAAACACATTTTAAGACGATATGAACTCGGTAAAAAAGATGCTCATGCCTTTTTAGATGAGTTCAAGCAAACGTAAATCTCCTATATGGAGATTTTTTTATTTATAAAAAGAAATCAGCTTATGTTTTTGGTATCAATAGGGTGGAGGTGTTTATAAATGAAAAAATTATTTATTACTACATTACTTATCTTCATCATGGTAACACTTACACGTGTTGAACCGTACGGAAGTAGTTATTTACAGTTTGAAGAACTCACGTTTGAAAACTTTGGCGGCCGATTACTAAGGACGTATGATGAATCAGATTACGCGCGGTATTACAAAAAAATCGACAAGCGTAAGTTTTGGGGCTGGCGTACCGCTACGATGATGGATTATGAACCCGTCACATTCAAAAAAGAAACGATGTACATTATTTCCAATGAAGGCAGCACGCCGATTGAAAAAAACTATACGTTTGAACACAAAACAACAACCACTAGAGAAATAAGCGCCACAGGCAATATTGGGATTACAGGCTCAGGTAAAATCAAAGCCTTTAAGCTCGGCTTAGACGCAGAAATCGAAGTAGAATCAAGTGTTGAAATTGAAGAAAGTCAAGAAGAAACCATTGAAATCGATATCGAAGTTGACCCTGACACCATTCTTTACGTCGCGGTTTACGGTGAAGGCTATATTTCTAATGGGGTTGCAAAACATTACCGGTTTTGGATTAACACAAGAACAGGTGGCTGGGAAATTTTTACCCTAACAACAGAATATTTTTCAATCATAAAGGAGCGTCTCGATGACCCTCAGAAAAGGTAGTATCATTCTCGCCCTTACCATCACTACAGTACTATTAATCATCGCGATGCTTAAAAGTAACACCCGGCCAATGAAGATTATTAGTGTCAATCACGTTCATACTTATCTATACACAAGCGATTTGGAAACTTTATCCATTCCCTTATTATCTAGTCATGACGATACCCATTTATTACTAGAAGATGCCATAGATAAAGCATATATCACTAATAAAGAAGCATCTGAAAAAATACCCATAACCGTAACCAGTATCAAAAAAGACGGACACCGTCACTATGATGGTACGCTTTATCATCAATACCACATAGAGATCGCCCCAGCGTTAAAAACTGATAACTTAACTACATTCATTGAGGATGCACTACTTGTCATAACCTATGATAATTATCCCGCTCTCTCGATCCCAGTAGGATCATTTTCTTATAGTTTTTATGATACAAAATCCAAGCATTTAAGCATTGAAACACGGATTAACATTCCCAACCATATCGGACCCTATCCAACCAGTATGGGTTTATATTTTAATGTAAATAATAAGACACAAGACCCCATTATCATCACCAAAATTTCACTACTAACCAAAGCAGTACAACCCAACCTCAATGAACTAATAGAACTCTCTAAACCAACACAAGATAAAGAGGCATTATCAGATCTCATGCCGCAAAACTATAACCCTTTAGCAACACCTAAAACATCCCCTGAATCAATAGAGATTACCCCTAAGAGTGAATCATTTTTTCTACTTCCTTTTACCTATATTGACAACCTTCATTTATTACATCGTTATCCACTTCTAATAGAATATAGCTATCAAAACGTATCTTATACAGTTGTGTATGATGATTTCTTATTTATAAAAACCGATCCCTTTATAGTAAAGCATGACACATTACATAACGAGGTTGCTTATGATCCGTATAACTAAGTATGAAAAACAGTATAAGAAAACCAAGATAACAATCAATCATGCGCATTCAACCAACCGCATTACTCTTATTAAAGGCGCGAATGGTTCAGGAAAAACAACCCTCTTAAAAAGTATCGCCAACCTCAATCATTACCAAGGTACTATTGAGGTCTGTTACCCTGCTTATTATATTGAAGAAACCGCCCTCTTTCCCGGTGCAATGCGTGTTCGTGATTATCTATCTGCCTTGGCATCACTAAACAAAATACCAAATAGAAAATGTCACTATTTACTCGGGTATTTTGCGATGACATCTTATATAGACAAACAATTTTCCACATTAAGCAAAGGCATGAAACAAAAAATCAATCTCATTCAAACATTGATGGTCCCTAGTAACTGTTACTTACTTGATGAACCATTAAGTGGCCTTGATAATCAAACAATTCACAAACTAATAAAGCTTATAAAGGCCGCGAAATCGCACTTTATTATCGCAACCCATAATCCTACCTTATTTCACACATTAAACCCGGAGATAATTACCTTATGATTGCGCTTTTTCGCTTACACAGTTACTATTTGCTTACAACAAAAACAAAACGCCTTGCCACAGGCTTTATCATCACCATGTTAAGTATCTTTTTTTTATTAACTCAGCCGTTTGATGACGCCATCACCCGTATTCTTTATCATCAATCCTATCTATTAGATTACAGTATAGACGGGTTTACATTAATAAAAATGGCATTATTTGTAACGGGGTTTTATACTGTGCTTCATTTATCGCTTGTTACACCTTATGATATTGTTTTAGTTCAACGCACCAATACCTACATGTATATTTTAAGTAAATATCTCACTATTTGGATTTATACAACACTAACACTAGCTATTTTATGGGGGTATTTTATACTTTTTTCTTACCTTATATATGGAACACTGCATCCTCTTATATCAGTAAACACAGCCGTTAATATGCTTATACTTACAACGGTCTATACATTATTACTTTATACCGTGAGCTTACTAAGCAAACACTACCTTACATTAATCCTCGTCATGTTTAGTTTTTTCATTAGTGATATGCTTGTTACGATGCACACAGGACTTGATAACATTTCAACCCTAGGATTATTAGCGAATATCATAGCGCCTAATATGCATATATTGAATAATGAACAGATTGGGTTTGTCTTTCCTTTAAGGATAATCTTATACCTTTTAATAGTATATGTATTAGGCGTGATAAAAGCTGTATTGACCTATGAGAATTAAAAAGATAAATCATTGAAACTTAAAAACTGGTATGCTATAATTAATACCAGTTTTTTACATATTAAAAGGGGGACATATTATGTGCGGAATCGTTGGCTATTTAGGCTCACATAACGCCAAAGAGATTATTTTAGAAGGACTCTATAAATTAGAATATAGAGGTTATGACTCAGCGGGGATGAGTTTATATAACAAAGAAAAACAACATTTTTTTAATTATAAAGATAAAGGACGTGTCGACCATCTAAAAGCATTACTTGAAGACGCGGAGAGTTCACATATTGGCATTGGCCATACACGGTGGGCAACACATGGTAAAGTAAATCAACTCAATGCGCATCCTCATGTATCATCATCGGAGCGCTTTTTAGTCGTTCATAATGGCGTCATTGAAAATTATAAGGACTTACAACGTGCGTATTTAACAGATGGTAAGTTAAAAAGTGAAACTGATACGGAAGTCATCGTTGAACTTATTGAAATGTTTTCGCAATCAAATAGCGCTGAAGAAAGCATTTTAAAGACCTTATCATTATTAAAAGGATCATACGCTTTACTTGTTATTGACCAAGATGACCCACACCGGATTATTGCGGCTAAAAATAAAAGTCCGCTTCTTGTTGGTAAAGGTAAAGACGGCTTTGTTGTCGCAAGTGATTTAATGGCACTTGCCAAATATTCAGATGAATACAAAGCATTAGATGACTATACCATGGTTGTAATTAATCACGATGCGGTATTTTATAACCTAGATAACGAAAAACTAGATGTTGCGTTTGAACCAATGGATTTTGATGAAGATTTAACAGAACTTGGTGAATACCAACACTACATGCTTAAAGAAATTATGGAACAACCGCTTGTTATGCGTAAAATCATGAGCCATTATTTAGAAGAAACGACCATAAATATAAACCAAACAATTTTAGATGATATAAACGCATCAGACCATATTTATATTATTGCCGCTGGAACCAGTATGCATGCAGGCTTCATCGGCAAATCCTACTTAGAAACTTTAACGGATAAACCTGCCAGTGTTCACATCGCCAGTGAGTTTGCCTACCATCCACCACGCCTAACTAACAACCCATTCTTCATTTTAATATCACAAAGCGGCGAAACCGCTGATTTACGGGCGTGTTTAGTCCATATTAAAACCTTAAACTTTAACATTTTAACCATTACGAATGTTCGGACCTCAACATTAGCGCGAGAAGCCAACTATTACTTAGAAATCTATGCTGGTCCAGAAATCGCGGTTGCTTCAACCAAAGCGTACACTGCGCAACTTGCAGTATTGATGATTCTTGCATACAGCTTAAGCGATAAATCATTTGATTTAAAAAAAGAACTTGGTCATCTTGCCATTCAGATGGAAGCATTCTTAGAACAGTATTCACATATCTATCAACTTACCCAAGACTATTTAACCAAACGCAATGCATTTTATATTGGACGCGGAAACGATTATTATGTTGCCTTAGAAGCCGCGCTTAAATTAAAAGAAATCTCTTACATTCAAGCCGAAGGATTCGCCGCTGGTGAATTAAAACACGGCACCATTGCTTTAATTGAAGAAGGAACCCCCGTTTTTGCCCTCATTTCAGATGAACGCATTGCTGCTAATACGCGCAGTAATTTACATGAAGTAGCCTCACGCGGTGCCAACACATTGACCATTACTTGCGAACGTTTAAAAGAAGACGGAGACCAAATCATCTTACCGGATGTCCATCCACTTTTAATGCCACTCTTAATGGTCTTACCAACACAACTCATTGCCTATTATGCAGCGCTTGACCGCGGACTCGATATAGACAAACCACGCAATCTTGCAAAAAGCGTTACAGTAGAATAACTTTTAAATACCAACATGATATGATACACTATTTATAGCTAAAAATCGTAGGAGGGAACTTATGGGGAAATATTTTGGAACAGACGGCATTAGGGGTGTCGCTGGAGAGTTTTTAACAGCTGAATTTGCGTTAAAACTCGGACAAACATTAAAACAATCATTAAATATCGAAAAACTTGTTATCGGTAAAGATACACGTCAATCAAGCGACATGCTTGCCTATAGTTTAGCATCAGGTGCCATGAGCCAAGGCATCGATGTTTTATTTGCAGGAACCGTCTCAACACCAATGATTGCACACTATTCAAAAGAACATGCAATTGTTGGAATCATGATTACTGCATCACATAATCCGTTTCAAGATAACGGCATCAAGGTTTTTATAAACGGACAAAAACCGACTAAAGATGAAGAATCAACCATTGAGAAACTATTAGATCAAGCGGCACCAAAACCATCAAAAACCATTGGCACACTAACCCATACAGGGGAAGTAGAACGCCAATACCACACATTATACAAAAACTTAGAATTACATAAAATCAACTTAAGTGTTGGCTATGACAGTGCCAATGGCGCAAACTATCTTATCGCTAAAAACATTTTAGATTCCATTTGTGATGAAAGTTTCCAAATAAACAATGAACCTAACGGAATCAATATCAACGTCGACTCAGGTTCAACCCATCCAGAAGCCCTCATGACCCTTATTAAAGAAAAAAACCTTGATATTGGATTTGCCTTTGATGGTGATGGCGATCGATGTTTAGCCATCGATCATACAGGTGAACTCATCGACGGCGACTTAATGATTTATGCCATTGCAAAGTATTTAAAAAGCCAAGACAGACTCATTAAAGATACAGTTGTACTCACCAAAATGAGTAACCCTGGTATTATAAAAGCCTTTACTGAGTTAGGCATTAAAACCATTCGTACTGATGTTGGGGATAAATACGTTAGCGAAGCAATGCGTAAACATGGCTACGCCCTAGGCGGGGAAAACAGTGGTCATATTATTATGAAAGATTTCTTGCATACTGGAGATGGATTGCTTGTTGCTGTTATGATGTTAAACATCTTGCAAGATGTTAAAATCCCGCTTAAATCTTTTATCGAAGACGTCACTATGTATCCTCAAAAAATGGTGAACGTTAAAAATGTAGATAAAGCCGTACTCAATAAACGAACCATCAAAAACGCCCTTAAAAAAGCCGAAAAAACCTTAGGCTCTGACAGTTTATTGCTCGTTAGAGCAAGTGGAACAGAACCGGTTATTAGAGTAACGATATCGCATCAAGATGAGTCCTTACTTGACCGCGTGATGGGCGACTTAGTCACCTTAATCCAACAAGAAGGGAGCCAGACTTCATGACAACACGTGCCATTGTACTAGCCGCAGGTAAGGGTACGCGAATGCGTACCGAATTACCAAAATGTGCTTTCCCAATATTAAAAAAACCAATGATTGAATATATTGTTGAAGATTTAGAAAAAAGCGATGTGAATGAGATTGTTTTAGTTATCGGTCACAAGCGTGAAGTGTTTGAAGATATGCTTGATGGGCGTGTTCAATTTGCCTATCAAGAAGAACAACTTGGAACGGGTCATGCATGCTTACAAGCAGCCGATTTACTTAAAGATAAAGAAGGAACAACACTTATATTACTTGGTGATATGCCATTATTAAACACGAAAGTCATTAATAAAATTTTAAAAGCTCACACCAATAGCAATAATGATTTAACCGTTGTTACAACGAACTATGAAAATCCAAAAGGTTACGGTCGTATCATCCGTAATCAATACGGCCGTATTGAAAGTATCGTCGAAGATTTAGATGCGACCGATGACCAAAAACAAATTAAAGAGGTAAACTCCGGTATTTATGCCGTCAATAATAAATTATTATTTGAGATGCTTCCGAAAATTAAACAAAGTGAACGCAAAAAAGAATACTACTTAACAGACATCGTTGCGCTTATGCAAGAAAAATACCATGTCGGTACCTTCGTTATGCGTGATAGCTTCAGAGTCATGGGAGTCAATGATTTATATGCCATTAGCGTTGCCGAAAAATATATGCGCGATGACATCAATAAATCCCATATGATCAATGGCGTCTCAATGATTAATCCTGAAACCATCACCATTGGTCATAGCGTCACCATTGAACCCGGTGTGACCATTCAACCTAACACCACGATTACAGGACATTCAATCATTAAAGAAAAAGCCCATATTGGTCCAAATACAGAGATTCATAACAGTGTTGTTTATGAAGATGTAACCATAAAACATAGTTTGGTTTATGATAGTACTATCCATCAACGCTCAACAATCGGCCCATTTGCCCATTTAAGAAACAACGCAGTCATTGGTAAAGATAACCGTATTGGAAACTTTGTGGAAGTTAAAAAATCAACCACAGGCATCAATACCAAAGCTGCACATTTAGCCTATATCGGTGATACCACAACCGGTAAAAACGTGAACTTTGGCTGTGGATCAATTACTGTCAACTATGACGGCGTTGAAAAACATAAAACTAAAATCGGGGATGATGTCTTTATTGGATGCAACACCAATTTAATCGCCCCAATTACAATCGAAGACCAAGTCTTCATTGCCGCTGGGTCAACGGTTACAAAAAATGTCCCTAAAGGGGCCATGGCAATTGCTAGAAATCATCAAATCAACAAAACCGATTACAAAAAGCATCTTATTAGACCAAAAAATGATGACAAATAATTTGACATATTACTGATACATGCTATAATAGGTTAGATTAAAAATATTGGTGGAAAGAAGAGTACCCAC
>CAZXSS010000020.1:0-22778 GCA_964643385.1 uncultured Candidatus Izemoplasmatales bacterium | reverse complement strand
GACTTTCATTATTTCATCAACCTTTCGATACTAAAGACACCTTTAACTTTCTTTAGGTTCGTGATTAAGGTTTCGAGTTCGTTTTTATGGTGGACACCAACTTTAAGTTTGATGATGCCTTCACCACGTTTATTGGTACTTGCGGCGACTTGGATGACGCTTGATTTATTGGCAGTCACGGTATTGATAATCTCGGCTAAGATGTTGTCTCTATTGGTGGCGATAATTTTTAAATTAACCCCGTAACTCCGCGTTAAATCATGACCCCATTCGACATCGATATACCGACCTTCATCAAGGTTTTGTAAATTATTACAGCGGGTTCTATGAACGGCAATCCCTGAGCCTTTTGAAACATACCCAGTAATCCTATCTCCTGGTATTGGGGTACAGCAGTTAGAGAGTTTAATCGACGGATTGTCGATGCCTTCAATCACAATGTTGGTTTCTGAATGTAAGGTTTTATCTTGTTTGCGGTTAATCGATTCGATTAACGCTTCATCTTTTTGTTTGGTGACGCCTAAGATTTCATTGATAACCATATTTGGTGATAATGTATTTTTACCGATTTCAGCGTAGAGATCTTCAACGGTTTTAACGCCTTTATGAGAAAAATGTTCGCTCGCAACTTTATCGGTTAATTGCAGGGTTTGTTTACGGGTGTTTAGTTCGCGGTCAAGCGACTCTTTCCCCATATCAACAAGCACATCGCGGCGTTGCTTATTGAGGTAGTTTTTAATTTTTGCTTTAGCACCTGAGGTTTTAACGATTTTTAACCAGTTATCATTCGGGCCAAAGCTGTTTTTACTGGTTTTAATATTGACGATGTCTCCGGTTTGAAGTTCGTATTCAAGCGGGACAATCTTACCATTTACAATCGCACCAACCGTACGGATACCGACTTCGGTATGAATGCGGAAGGCAAAATCTAATGGGGTTGAGCCTTTAGGTAAGTCAATAATGTCGCCAGCTGGGGTGAAGACATAGACATTTGAATGTAAGATGTCATCTCTTAGTAAGTCAAGGACGTCTTCATCAGATTCACTTTCTTCAGTGAATTTGATTAAGTCTCCGTACCATTTTAGTTTTTGGGTGGCGAGATCTGTCATGCGTTGACGCGGGGTTGTGGTATCTTTATATGCCCAGTGTGCCGCAATCCCGTATTCGGCAATTTGATCCATTTCTTTGGTTCTGATTTGGATTTCATACACTTTACCATTGGCAATAACTGAGGTATGAAGTGATTGGTAAAGGTTGGGTTTTGGCATCGCTATATAATCTTTAAAGCGGTTTGGAATGGGTGTCCATTTACTGTGAATGACACCAATCGCACTATAACAGGCTTCAACGTTTTTAACGATAATGCGTAAAGCAAGTAAATCGTATATATCATCAAAGTCTTTATTGCGTGATTGCATTTTTTTATAGACCGAGTAGATGTTTTTAATTCGGCCCTTTACATTATATTCAAAATTGTTTTCGCTAAGTAAATATTCTAAGTTTGTGCGCATAAGCCCTAAATCTTCTTCACGGTTATGTTTTGTGTCTTTAATCATTTGCGAAATGAGGTTATATTGATTTGGGTTTAGATGTTTAAAACTTGTATCTTCTAGTTCGGCTTTTAGTAAGTACATCCCTAAGCGGTGTGCAAGGGGTGCATAGATATCTAAGGTTTCTTGGGCGATGCGTTTGCGTTTGCCTTCATTTAAACTTGATAATGTGCGAATGTTATGGAGTCTATCAGCAAGTTTAACGATAATAACACGGATGTCTTTACTCATTGCCAGCAGCATTTTTTGGTAATTCTTTGCCTGCATGGCTTTCTTTTCTTCTTCTTCCGTTTCGATGCCTTTAAACTTGTATTGCCCGAGTTTGGTGACACCTTCTGTAAGTAAGGCGACTTCTTCGCCAAAATAGGTTTTAATATCATCAAATGTTGCGCTTGTATCTTCAATACAATCGTGGAGTAATCCCGCCATGATGGTGGTTGCGTCTGTTTGATATTTGGCTAAAATATACGCTACGTTTAACGGGTGGCTAATGTAGGCTTCGCCGCTTTTACGGGATTGTCCTTCATGATGCCTGAGCGCAAATTCATAGGCGTCATGAATAAGATCGATGTCTTTTTGGTCATCGGTGTAGGTTTTTACTTGTTCGATTAGTAATTGATAACTAGTATCGTTCATGACAGCCTCCTTGTGGATGTATATTTTTAAGTGTTAGTAGTCTAATAGCGTGTAGATTGGGTAATCTTTAATTAAATCGCGGCCATGTAAGGCTTTAAGTTCGATTAAAAAGGCAATGCCAACCACTTCTGCGCCAGCTACTTCTAATAATTTCGTCGTGGCTTTAATCGTTCCCCCGGTTGCAAGTAAGTCATCAACGATAAGCACTTTTTGACCAGGTTTAATGTCATCTTTATGGATTGATAAGGCGTTTTCGCCGTATTCTAAACTGTATTTTTCGGTTAATGTTTGACGCGGAAGTTTACCAGGTTTTCTTACAGGGACAAAGCCGATTTCGAGTTCTGTGGCAACAGGTGCACCAAAGATGAACCCGCGTGCATCAGGCCCGACAATAATATCTGCGCCAACTTTTTTGGCATACTCAGAAAACAGTTTGGTTGCGTGTTTAAATGCTTTTCCGTTACTGATTAGTGGGGTGATATCTTTAAACTGAATTCCTTCTTTAGGAAAGTTTGGGACATTAACAATATACTCTCTTAAATCCATGATGGATCCTCCATTCTTAATACCTTTATTATAACAAATTTTTGATGTTACATGCGCTCTTTCGCTTCAACACCGACTAAGGTTAAGGCGTCTTTTAAGACGACTTTTACCGCGTGCATTAAAGCCAAACGTTCTTGGGTTGATTCAAGGTCATCAGTGATGACTTTTTCTGATGCATAGAAGGTGTGTAGGCTTGAAGCTAGTCTATGGATATATTGCGGAACTTTATGCATTAAGCGTTTGCTTGCGGCTTCTTCTATGACATTAGGATAATCGCGTAAGATGGTAAGTAAATCATCGATTTTGTCACTATCAAAGGTGTCAAATGATGATTTGCTTAAATCAAGGTCAATGTTTTTCTCTTTTGCTTGTCTTAAGACACTCGCAATGCGCGCATGCGCATATTGTGCGTAATAAACTGGATTTTCATTGGTTTGTTTAAGCGCTAAGTCTAAATCAAGTTCCATTTGGGTGTTTAAACTACGCATGGCGAAGAAATAGCGGATAGGGTCTTTTCCGACTTCTTCAACTAAGCTTTTAATCGTAATGGTTTTCCCACTTCGTTTGCTCATTTTAACTTCTTCACCGTCTTGGACGACTTTAACCATTTGTAAAAGATCAACTTCAAGTAAATCGCTTTTACCACCAATCATATGAATCGCTGATTTAAGGCGTGGTAAATACCCGTGATGGTCACCACCTAAAATATCAATAAGTTTGGTGTAGCCTCTTGATAGTTTATGGTTATGGTAGGCAATATCTGGTAAAAGATAGGTGTTTGTGCCATCGCTTTTAATGATAACGCGGTCTTTTTCATCTTCAAACGCACTTGTTTTAAGCCAAAGTGCACCATCTTTTTGATAAGTATAGCCTTTATCTTTTAAGGTAGCTAAAGTTTTTTCAATAAGGTTTTCTTTATAAAGCGTGGTTTCATGAAACCATACATCAAACTCTACGTTAAAGGCTTTTAGATCTTGTTTTAGATCATAAAGCAACGCATCTACACCGTAGGTTTTGAAGAACTCATATCCATCTTCTTTTAAGAAACGGTCGCCTTCTTTTTGTTTGATGGTTTCTGCGATAACTTTAATTTCATTGCCGTAATAGCCATCTTCAGGAAGCGCGGCATCAATACCAAATGCTTGTTTATACCGTGCTTCTAAACTGAGGGCTAAATTATGTATTTGGTTTCCGCCGTCATTCACGTAAAATTCTTTGGTGACTTTATAGCCGGCTTTTTTTAAGATACGGGTTAGAGTGTCTCCTGCGGCTGCACCACGGGCATGTCCGATATGCAGAGTTCCTGTTGGATTGGCACTGACGAATTCAATATTAAAGTGTTCGTCTTTACCAATGTCGCTACTTCCGTAGGTCCCGCGTAAATCATTGATGGTTTTAATGACACCGTGATAAATGGTTTTATCAACGGTGAAGTTAATAAACCCAGGACGCGCTGCTTCAATGGATTCAATACCGTCAATATCACCGATTAATTTGACAATGTCTTCAGCGATACCCATTGGGTTTTTACGTAAGTCTTTTGCGAGTGTCATGGCAACATTGGTAGAAAAGTCCCCATTTGATTTATCGTTTGGGACTTCTATTTTAATTGGTCTATCAGCGACGTTTAAATGTTTTAATGCCGTTTTTATGGCATTTTCAATGGTTGTTTCGATCATCATGATCAGTCCTATCTATACTTTGAATTTCATTTGTTCGAAAAATGATTGTTTGCTTTGTGATTTGTACAGTTTCATCCATTTGGCGCTTCTGCCTTTACCAAGCGGTCTGATTTTCTTTTCTTCACGCAAGCGTTTTAAGGTGCGGTTGATGGTTGAATCTGAGATCGTTGGGTGGTGTTCTCTAATCTGTTCTTTGGTGAAGACATCATCAAGGCGGTTAATGGTGTTTTCAATGTAGTCTGATTTGTTGGTTTGTTGGTCGTAGGTGTAGTTTCTTAAGAGTTCATGCAAACTTTGATAAGACTCGATTAAGCGTTCTAACATATACCGGTGTAACGTCATAACATCAGCTAAGCCTTCATTCCAGTTGTGTGAGGCATCTTTAACATGTTTTTGGAAGGTTTGTTGGCCTTTGTATAAGAGTTCAAATAAGCTTGCAAGGTGGAGACTTTTAAAATCGTAGGTTAAATATAAAATATAGAGCAGCATCAAGCCTAAGGTATCGTTATGTTTATTAAATGGTTTTAGGTTGATGAAGTCGATATAATAGTTAATAATTAAAAATGCGGGTTCAAAATCAGACTTTTTCATCGCCTCTTTAAAGGTGCTATTGAGTTCGTCTAATGCTTGACGCTTTGTTGGGTAAGTACTGGCTAGTAAATTGGTGGTATTTTTCCGTTTTTTATCGCTTTTTGCGAATTCTAACGTGTTTGGTTGTTCGACGTTTTTATAAAGGAAGGTGAGTAAATCAAAAATTTCAGTTTCAATTAACGCAAACGTATCGGTTCTTGTGTGAATGCGCGTAAACGCTGACTTAATATTTTTGATGAGGTGTTCTGTTTTATTGCGCGCAGCGGTATCTTTAACGATAAGTTGTTTAAGCCGGGATTCGTTAATGTTTATGCCAAAATAATTCGCAAAGAAATAGGTGTCTTCTTTGATGGTATGATCAACTAAAACATCATAGTCTTTAGCTACTGTTTTAAGCATCGATTCATTACGACCAACAAATTGATAGAGTTGGCAGTAGAGTTTGACAATGTCGTTTGGCATGCGGGCATGCACAATGTTTTTTAAACAGTACACCGTGTTCACCTCCTTAGAATGTTACTCGTCAAATAATGTGGTTTGGCTTTTTTCTTCTGGTTTTTCGTAAGTGTAATCAGATAGCGGCGTAAAGGTTTCCTCAGGCTCAGGGGTTACAGGTTCAATGACCATGGAAATTGGGGTACCTTGTTTACTTTTAACGACTTTTTTACCTGCTTCTGCGGCCGTGAGTTTTAACTCGAATGCGTTAACTTTAACATGCGCTTTGTCGGTTACAACATGAATGGTTGCGCGGTGTTTATATTGCAAGGCATCGAGTAAGCTTAAGTCTTTAATATAGTATGGGTTTGATTTTACTTGTTTAAAGATCAGGATTCCTTTTTGCGCGCGGTGTTTTTTCGGAATATCGGTCACACGCATGCGTTTAATCGTACCGCGTGAGGTTAAGATTAGTAAGTCTTTATGATTATCTAAAACCAAGCTTGCGGCTAAATGATATTTAGGCGCTAAAGTTAAGCCTTTAACCCCTTTAGCACTCGTTGAGGTTACTGGGATTTCTGATAGGTCATAGCGCAAGGTGTGTCCGTAATTACTCATCGTAATAACGTCTTTTTCTAAAGAATCTGTTTCTGTGACGTGGACGACTTCATCGCCTTCGTTTAAGTTAATCGCACGGAGTGGACGGTTGAAGCGAACGGCTTCAAAGTCTTTAAGGGCGGTTAATTTAACGAGGTTGTCTTTGGTGGTGAAGAGTAAATGTCTGTCTTCTTCAAATGAGGTAACATTGGTAATGAAGAGCACGTCTTCATCCGCATCCATTTGGACAATGTTGTTGATGTGGATACCGAGTTCTTTCCATTTGGATTCTGGGAGTTTATAAACAGGTAAGAAAATGTAGTTTCCTTTGTTGGTGAAGATTAGTAAGGTATCCGTTGTCGCAACTTCACCGACAAAGAGGAAAGCATCTTCATCTTTTAAATTTGCATTTTCAGTGGCGCGGAATGAACGGATAGATGCTTGTCTTACGTATCCTTCTTTGGTAATTCCGACCATCACTTGTTCACTTTTGATTAAGTCTTCTTGTTGGAAGGTTATGCGTTCGATGTCTTCTTCAATTTCACTAAGACGGGTGGTATCGACGGTTTTAATGACTTGTCTTAGTTCTTTTTTGATGACTTTTTCTAAGGTGTTTTCATTATGTAATATATCATTTAATTCAATGATTTGTTTGTTTAAGGCTTTTTCTTCTTTTTTAAGTGCACCGAGGTCGGTATTTGATAAACGGTATAATTGTAAGGTAAGGATGGCTTCTGCTTGTTCTTCTGTGAAACTGAAGGCTTTCATAAGTCCTTGTCTTGCATCAGCTTTTCCTTTTGAAGCGCGAATCAGTTTAACAACGTCATCGACAATATCGACCATGCGGATGATCCCTTCAACGATGTGAAGGCGTTTGGTGGCTTTTCTTAGGTCGTAATGACTGCGGTTGGTAACGACTTCTTTTTGGTGGTAAATGTAGGCGTCAAATATATCTAAGAGCCCCATTTGTTCTGGACGCTTACTATTAATTGCGACCATGTTGTAGTTATAGGATTTGGTAAGGTCGGTTTTTTTGTGTAGAAAGTTTAAAATCGCGTCTTCATCAAAGTCTTTTTTGATGTCGATGGCGATTCTTAGTCCTTCTTTATCACTTTCATCGCGGACTTCTTGAATCCCGTCGACTTTTTTACCGAGTCTTAACTCATCGATTTTACGTACTAAGGTGGCTTTATTTACTTCATAAGGAATCTCGGTCACAATAATTTTACCAGGTTCAATATGCGTTTTTGATTTAATCATGATGCGGCCGCGGCCGGTTTCAAAGGCTTTTTGAATGCCAGATTTACCTTGGACAATTGCGCCTGTAGGGAAATCTGGACCTTTGATAATTTTTAACATATCCTCAATGGTTGAATCGGGTTTATCGATCCTTTTGATGACGCCGGTGATGATTTCTTTTAAGTTATGGGGCGGGATTTCTGTGGCGTATCCAGCAGAAATACCGCTTGCGCCGTTTACCAGTAAGTTTGGATACCGTGCTGGTAAGACAATGGGTTCATATTCTTCATCATCAAAGTTTGGGATAAAGTTGACGGTGCGTTTATCAATGTCTTTAAGTAAGTATTCAGTAATCGGGCTCATGCGGGCTTCTGTGTAGCGCATCGCTGCAGCACTATCGCCGTCAATTGAACCGTTATTTCCGTGCATATCAATAAGCGGAATACGCATTTTCCAGTATTGGCTTAACCGCACCATTGCTTCATAAACACTAGAATCACCATGAGGGTGATATTTACCAATAACGTCTCCAACGATACGGGCTGATTTTTTATACGGTTTATTGTGAAACATGCCAAGCATATGCATCGCATATAAAATTCTTCGTTGTACAGGCTTTAATCCGTCCCTTACATCAGGTAAAGCACGGTCTTGGATAATGTATTTAGAATAACGGCCGAAACGTTCACCAACAATGTCTTCTAAATTTTCATCTAAGATACGGCCTTCTACAAAATCTTCGATTTTTTTATTAATGTCAGTCATCGGGTTACTCCTTTATCTCAAAGTTGTCTTCGTTGGTAAATACGACATTTGATTCAATCCAGTCACGACGCGGAATAACATCGTCACCCATGAGGATTTTAATGCGTTTTTCCGCATCAGCTAAATCATCGATGGTTACTTTGATTAACGTCCGTGTATCAGGACTCATCGTTGTTTCAAAGAGTTGGTCTGCGTTCATCTCACCAAGACCTTTAAAGCGTTGGACTGAGGCGGATTTATAACTATCAAGTAACAGTTTTAACTCACGGTCATTCCATGCATAGGTAATGACTTCTTTACGGTTTTTGCGTACGGTAACTTTATAAAGCGGTGGTAAGGCAATAAAAATTCGACCCGCTTCGACTAGTTCACGCATATAACGGAAAAAGAAGGTGAGAAGTAAGACTTGGATGTGGGCACCATCGGTGTCCGCATCGGTCATAATGATCACTTTATTATATTTACACTCATCAAGATTAAATTCACTTCCAAGGCCTGCGCCAATGGTATGAATGATGGTGTTGATTTCTTCATTTTTAAGCACGTCTTCAATACGGGCTTTTTCGGTATTGATGACTTTTCCTCTTAATGGTAAGATAGCTTGGTATTTACGGTCACGGCCTTGTTTGGCACTTCCGCCAGCTGAATCACCCTCGACTAAATAAAGTTCATTGCGGTCAGCGTTTTTTGATTGTGCTGGTGCGAGTTTACCAGACAGAATCGGTTCTTTTTTGCGCGAGCGTTTTTCAAGTCGTGCTTCTTCTCTTGCTTTGCGCGCGGCATCGCGCGCAGCTTGCGCTTTCATTGCGCGGTCGATTAAGGTGCTTGCGAGTTGTGGGTTTTCTTCAAAGAAGTAGGTTAAATGTTCACTGACAATTTGATCAACTGCTGAGCGGGCTTCGCTTGTGCCGAGTTTGTTTTTGGTTTGTCCTTCAAATTGCAGTAAATATTCAGGAATACGGATAGAGACAATTGCACATAACCCTTCTCTAATATCCGCACCTTCTAGTTTTTTGTTTTTATCTTTTAGTTGACCTGTACGTTGGGCATATTCATTAAAGATTTTTGTGAACGCGGCTTTAAAGCCCGTTTCATGGCTTCCGCCATCGCGGGTTCTTACGTTGTTGACGAAGCTATAGAGTTGATCGGTATACGATTTGGTAAATTGAAACGCGACTTCGACTTCAATATCAACGGTGGTGCCTTCAAAGAAAATCGTGTCATGAATGGTTTTTTTATTTCTATTGAGATGTTCGATGTATGACAAAATCCCATCATCATACTGATAGGTTTCTTTTTGTTTTGACCGTTCATCAATTAATGTTACTTTTAAGCCCTTAATTAAAAACGCACTTTCTTTTAAGCGCTCAGATAATGTTTGATAGTTAAATACGGTGGTTGAAAAAATGGATGCATCCGGTTTAAACCATACGGTGGTTCCTCGTTTTTTTGATGGGCCGATGGTTTCAAGTGGTGAGATGCGTTTACCGCCGTCTTTAAACGTCATTCGGTAAGCTGCACCTTGACGGTCGACACGGACTTCAACAAATTCACTTAAGGCATTCACAACACTTGCGCCTACCCCGTGCAATCCACCAGATACTTTATATCCGCCAGATTGACCGAATTTTCCACCAGCATGTAATTTTGTATAAATGAGTTCTATTGCTGTTTTTCCTGAGGCGTGGTCTTCAATTGGTACCCCACGACCATGATCTTCAACAACGACACTATTGTCTTCTTTAATCGTTACAATAATCTCATCGCCGTATCCAGCTAAGACTTCATCGATGGCGTTATCGACAATCTCCCAAACGAGATGGTGAAGCCCAGTAGCATCGGTAGAACCGATATACATACCAGGTCGTTTTCTAACCGCTTCTAACTCTTCTAAGACTTGAATTGAATCGGCACTGTAGTTGTCATAAATATTTTCTGTCATGTTCACACGTCCTTTAAGTCTAACTCATTAGTTAATTATACCAAAATAGCGTGGGTATTTATAGTGTATTTTTTAATTTTATTATGATATAATCCTATATAGAAGTTTACAACTAAAGGATGAGTGACATGGAGATTATTTATATATTACTAGCATACTTAATTGGGGCCACCCCATTTTCAATCATTGTCGGCAAAATAGTTAAAAAAGTTGACATCAGAAATTACGGGTCTGGTAACCCAGGTACGACCAACGCATTTCGTGTATTAGGCAAACCATTAGGATTTTTAGTCTTTTTTTTAGATGTAATTAAAGGCGGTATCATGATTCTATTATTTAGAATCGATGTCTTAGACCCAGGCGTTATTCCCATTCTTGTCTACGGGCTTATGAGTGCTATTGGGCATATATTCCCTGTATTTATTAAGTTTAAAGGCGGAAAAGCCGTCGCCACAAGCGTCGGAATCTTCTTATTTTACGCCCCTGTCTTAGGCGTTATTGGTTTACTTGGGTATATCATTACGCTCATTACCACCCGCTACGTTAGCATTAGTTCATGTGTAGGCGCAGCCAGTTTATGGGTAACAAGTATCATCGTCTATTTTATTGGTCCACCTTCTGGGTCATACTTAGAAAACCTCTTCGGTGTTCAAGGTGACTTAGTAATGCCAATTGTCGCAACGATTGGTAATGTGTTAATCTTTTACCGCCACCGCGGAAACTTTATTAAGATTAAACAAGGTGTTGAACCGAAGAGTAATTTCATGGCAAAAAATAAAGTGTCTCATGAACTCGAAGATTTAACCGACAAATAGTTAAAAAAATGATTGTATTTTTTCATTAAAGCCTTTATGATATAAGTGAAATTTAATTGAAAGGTGACCCATGGAAAGAGAAAAAACAAAATCACGCGATAGTGTCTTAAACAAAGACCTCGCTGAAACCTATTTAAAAGAAAAAGCTCGTCGTGAAAAAGAGTATAATGTTAAACAAAAGTTTAAACAAAAAAGCCATCGCGACGACAGTGATTTTACTTACAAACTCCGCAAAACAAAACGAAAATAGCGCACTTGCGCTTTTTTTATGCAAAAAAAAAGACACAGAAATCTGTGTCTAAATCACCATACGGTGTAAGAACGCTTTGGCACGTTCTGTGTTTGGGTTGGTAAATAATGTATCTTTTTCTCTATCTTCTACAATGCGTCCTTCATCCATAAAAATGACCCGATCAGCAATTTCTTTGGCAAGATGCATTTCATGGGTGACTAAAATCATCGTAATGTTATCTTCACTAATTTGTCTAATGACATCCGCAACTTCATAAACCATTTCTGGGTCTAAGGCGCTTGTTGGTTCATCAAACAGTAAAACATCTGGTTCCATGGCAAGGGCTCTTGCGATAGCAACACGTTGTTTTTGCCCGCCGCTTAAGAGTTTAACATTACGGTGAGCAAAGCTATCCATGCCGACTCTGGCAAGGGTTTCTAAAGCTTTTTTATTTGCGGTAAGTTTATCTTGTTTTAACACCGTTTTTAAGGCTAAGGTAACGTTTTCTAAAACGGTTAAATGATTAAATAGATGAAAACTTTGAAACACCATCGCCGTTTTAGTACGGACCTGTTGTAATACTTTTGGCGATTCATTAACCACTAAGTCACCAATCGTGACCGTACCACTAGACGGTACTTCTAAAAAGTTTAAACATCTAAGTAAGGTGCTTTTTCCTGACCCTGAAGGCCCAACAATGACGGTCACATCACCTGGGTTAAAGGTAACTGTGGTTGGTTGTAAGACTAAACCTTCACCAAAATCTTTACTGACGTTATTTACACTGATCATAGGGCACCTTCACTCTGACTCTTTTGGTCGATATTTTGTTTGGTTAACAGTTCTAATAACCATATGGCAATATGGACAAGAATTAAATATAATAGCGATACAATTAAAAAGGCATTGACATAGTTGTAAGCTGAACTTCCGACACTTCTTGAAATATAGAACAGTTCAGCTACACCAATAACACTTAATACCGCGGTATCTTTAATATTTACGACAAGTTCATTGCCAATTGCGGGAATCATGTTTCTTAAGGCTTGCGGGAACAATACTTTACGGTAGGTTTGGCCAGTTGTTAAACCAAGGGATAGACTCGCTTCTGTTTGTCCTTTATCAAGTCCGTTTAACCCCGCGCGGATAACTTCTGTTAAATACGCTGAGGTATTTAAACTAACAACGATTAGCCCTGCACCGATAATTGGAATATTCACACCAAGCGAGAACATCCCGTAATAAAACAACATCCCTTGTACAATCATTGGGGTCCCTCTAAAGAACCCAACATACATTGAGGCAAAGCGTTTGGCAATCATTTTCAGTGTTTTTGGTAAAAGTGGTGTGTTTTTGTTGATGGTTTGGATTTTCATCACAACAATAATAAGCGCGATAAATAACCCAATGATGGTTCCAAGAATAGCAAGTAATAAAGTGGTTCTAATACCGTACACCCAAAGGTCGATGTTATCAATAAACATCGACCAGGTACGGCTTAAAAATGACACGTGTAAATTATAAGACACGTTACTCAGCTGATCTCTCTAAGGCAGCTTGCATGTAAGCTTCACGGTCTTCTTGGGTAATACTTGCTAAAATGGTATTGATTTCTTCTAAAAGGTCATCTTCACCAAGGCGCATTGCGACACTGGTTGAAATATCGTTAATATCAAGTTCAAATCCATCTGTTAATTGAATATAGGTTAAATCACTGTTTCCGTTAACGATACTCATTGCGACCGTTAGTTCTGCAATTAAGGCATCACTTGCCCCACTTCTTACCTGTTCAACTAAACTACTATAGGTTCCGAGCGGATCTTGGTGGTCGGCATTAGGGATTTGGGCAATTAAATCGTTTTGCAGTGTTCCCGTTTGAGCAATCACACGCGCCCCGTCAAAATCATCTAATGTTGTTCCGCTGGCAAATGAAGAGTCATTTCTTACTACGATAACTTGTTCACTAACGAAGTATGCATCAGAAAATAACATGGTTTCTCTTCTTTCTTCAGTTGGGCTCATCCCCGCAATAATGACATCAATTGAACCCGCTTGTAAAGCTACAGGAAGTCCGTCCCAGTTCACTTTTTTAATGACTAACTCGCGTCCTAATTCCTCTGCGATGATGGTTGCTAATGTAACATCATAGCCATCACAGTTAAACGGTTGACCATCAACTGGTTGACCATCATCTGAACTCGTTGTCCAGTTATACGGTGCATAATCACATTCAATACCAACCACAAGTTCATCGGTTGAATCGCTGTTGCCGCATGCGGCAAGTACAAATAATCCTACAAGTGCTACTGTTAAAATGGTGAATCTTCTAAAAATACTCATTGTTTCATCCTCCGTGAATTATATTTCATAAAAAAAAGCGTCACGCAGGACACTAAATGTTTTAAATAGTAAGAACATTAGCGCCTCTACCAAAGTAGGAGTATTGCAAGTGTTCCCTGCAATCCCACATGTGTTTATGCCTAAATCACACGTTCGGCGATGGTTGCCTTTCTACGGTTTCTTAGCCTGCCGGCTCCCCCGTATACTCATCTGCATCGCGACCTCTATTTTTTTATGTTGACAACAGTATAGCAAGCTTGTTTTGATAAATCAACCACAAATGTTTTGAAAATGTTTTCATAATAAATTTTTATAAAAAAACTTCACAAAATGTGAAGTTTATTTATGTTGGTTCATTGACGCCATAACTTGGCGAACTTGTTTTTCTGATGGTTTACGACCCATTTGTGTCATCATGGCACGTACCATTTTTTCGTTAATTGGCGGGTTTTTCTCTAAATAGCGTTTGAAATAGCGTTGTGATAAAAAGAATCCGAGTATTGCGCCGACTAATAATGCGACAACAATAAGGACTATAGCTACCCATAATTGCATCTAAATCACTCCTTTTTTTACCACTACTATTGTACTTAATAATTACGAAAAGCGCAAGCCTTATGGGGTATCTTTTTTAACCCGAGGGTTGAAATACAAAATCGCGCTAACCATAACGGTAAATAAGACAATAATAATGCCTAATGATATGAAGGTTTGTAATATACCAAGCGGTGCAATCCCAACTAGTAAAAGAATCGGAAAGCCAAATAATATGGCTGTTGATGAACCGACAACTAAATCATTTGCGACCGGTGTTTCAAAGTTAGGATCGGCTTCTCTTAAAAGAATAATCCCGGTACTTGCTGTTCCTGTTAACATGCCAAACATCCCAAGGCTTGCTTCGATTGGGTATTCTGGATAAATACGCTTTGTCATGTATATAACATAATATAATGTCACAAAACCAATAATAACGGTCATAATCAAGAACGGAATCCATAATGATTTTAAATCTTCAATACGAATGGCCGCAATACTTGCGACAATCATAAAGTCAAAAACGGTTCCAGCAATGCGGTTTAACATGAAATTATTGGGATATTGTCTTGTCATGACATTAATCTTTCTAAAGAAAATAAAGATATGTTTAAATAATAAAGCAAATAACATCCCGAAGATAAAGTTAAACCCAATCACAAGCGGTAACACTGTACTTGCACCAAAATCGCCAAATAAGCCATTACCAACAAGCGTTTTAATCATAAAAATGAATAGATAGGTAAAGACATAAACCATGAGGACAAGGGCAATTTGGATGGTAAATTTATCAATAGCCTCAGCAACAGGAATTTCATCAGGTGTATCAATTTCTTGTGAACTTACAAGTTGACGGCGTTCTTGATCAGTTTTGAATAGTTTTTTATTTTTATACAACATATTTAAATAAATGATTCCAGCAACACTGGCCCAAATAAACCCAAATGAGGCAATCGCAAGACCAAAGGTCGTCCCACCGACAAAGCCGTGTTCAACTTCATAAACACTCCCGATGTTTTGGGCTTGTCCTGGACCTTGGCCAAATCCCATAGGCATTAATAATCCAGAGGCTTTAAATAAACTCGGGAAAATGGTATAGGCCATCGTTAGCGATAAGATAAGACCAATAAGGCCTTGAATCATATAGGTTGAAACAATTAATAACCCACTAAAGATACTGCGGTCTTTTTTGGCTTTTACTTTAACTAAAGCACGTGTTTTAAGCCCTAACGCTATAAACCCTAAAGCAATGGCGTGATAGGTAATAACACGTAATACATTGACTGATGATTCATATTCTGCGGCACTTAAGATGTTGACTAAAAGAATATCCTTTATGGCAAGCCCTAAGAACCCAGCAATAACAGCGGTTGGTAATAACGATTTACGAAGCATAGGAATTTTACGTCTTAACACATTCCCTGTCAGTAAAAGAAGGGCTAAAATCCCAAAATGAAGCATGCCTTCCCAAACACTAAATTGTGAAAAATCCATATTATTTCGCTCCTTTTTTTATGAGACTGACAGCACATTCGTATTTAAACGCGCCACGCTTAGTATGATTTAATAAATAATACGTTTTTTTGCTTTCTTTGTCGTATACTATTAATTTGTTTTTTTGTTGAACACTGACATTAAGTTGGTTTGGGTTTAAAGCAATCGTATTACTGTCTTGAAAATGCATCGACAATGAGGATTTTGTCAGGATAAGTCTGGCTTGTCCAACCGGTGTTTTTTCTTTAGAGCGGACCACATCTAATACCGCTTCATTATCATCTTGGAAGATAATCTCATCATCGGCAAGCTCATTAATATGGTTTTCAAGGGCAGCCATACCAGCGTCATACCAAGCTTTATTGGTTTCAAAGATTATCGTTCCCTTAGAATCTTTTAAGCGTAGTTCACTATCCATGGACCCTTTAAAATCACAGGCAGAACAGACAACTGTGTGGTTATTTGACACAATCGTATCAAAACTGTGACACGACGGACAATAAAACTGCGCAGTTTCAATATCTTCAGCGTACGCATCACTTTTATAGGTAATCTGGTTTTTTGCTTTATAAGCACGATCATCAACGGTTAAATGTTTGATGATTAAGTCATATAATAGATCATTATTTAAGTCTTTATAATCATCATAATATAATACTTCTTTCACAAACCCACGGAGTTTACCTTTTCTTACATGATTACTCCATCTAGGGTGTGAATAATAAGCACCTTCAATATTATATAAGACAACAGGAATTTTTAATAATTTCACAAGTTTGACAATTGATTTATCAATAGGCATTAAATCGCCGTGAAAGGTGGCGTTTCCTTCAGGAAAAATACAAACAGTTCCACCGCTTTTAACCATTTTAATCATATCGCGGATGGTTTCCATGTCAGAGCGGTACTTGGTTTTAGGAATCGGACTCACTAAATAGCGAATGACCCTTGACCAAAAGGGAATCGAGAAAATCATATCACTTGCGACATAAAAAATCGGAAAACGAAAACTATTCGCCAGTAAAAAAGGGTCCCAGTTAAGTACATGATTAGAAAGGATTAAATAAGGACCTTGCGTGTTTTTTTCGGGTTTGAATTTAATGACTTTAGCACGGTACTTGAGTTTTAAATAAAGATAAAACAGTGGTTTAAACAAAAAAAAGGTTATGGTATGTCTAAGACGTTTTTTCATTAGGGATCACCTGCACTATTATGTTGTTTTTACTATAACATAATTCTTTGATATTCAAAAGATAAAAGTTATGACATTTTTTAATTATGTGTATAATAAAAACTTTTTAAATAAGCGATTATTCTGGAAAAAGTGTTTACAATTTGCGCTAAATCAATTACAATGATTGTAGATTAAGGTAAGGAGGAATAACAATGCCAAGAAGAATTACTGAGGATTGTATTGCTTGCGCAGCATGTGTGGCTGAATGTCCTGTTGATTGCATCTCTGAAGGCGAAGATATCTACGTAATTGACGAAGATGTTTGTATCGATTGCGGAGCATGTGAAGTTGTTTGTCCAGTTGAAGCTATTATCGAAGTATAAATAAAAAAAGGTGCCAATCTTGATTGGCGCCTTTTTTAATGGTCTACATGAGGTTAAAAGGATCAAAGTTAAAGTCGCTCACCGTAATTGGTATATCAAAGGCTTTATCAAGTTCAGCTTTGAGACCTGCCGCAAAGTGATGTTCTGTGGCGTGACCTATATCTATGGCGGTTAAGCCTAAATGTAAAATATCATGGGCTTGGTGATAGCTAATATCACCGGTTAGGTAGATATCAACGTTTTCATTATAGGCATTTCTTAAATCGCTATCGGCACCACTACCGCCAAGAATGGCGACGGTTTCGATATCTAAATGTTTTTTAGTTGAAACAAGGCGTACGGTCTCTAAATCAAAACTATCTTTTAGATGGACAATAAACTCTCTTAACGTGCGTTTTTTTAAGGTGCCAATACGGCCGATGCCTTCATCATCTGTAATCATGGCTAATGGACGTTGGTTTTTAAGGTCTAGTTTATCGGCTAAGACTTTGTTCATGCCGTTGGCGCCAATATCATAATTGGTGTGCGCTGCGTAAACGGTGATATTGTTGTTGATTAAGGCTTGAATAATTTGACCTTCATAAGCATCATAATCAATCCTTGATAATGATTTAAATAAAAACGGATGGTGGGTAATGATTAAGTTAGACCCATGCTCTTTGGCTTCATCAATGACCTCAAGGTTTAAATCAAGGGCGATATGAATCCCGGTGACTTTTTCCTTCGTTGAGCCAATTTGCAAACCAACATTATCCCATTCATACGCTAAATCATTTGGATAATGGGTGTTAAAGTATTCAATGACGTCTTGGATAATCATCTAATACCTCCTTCATTAAACTGAGTTGTGTTTGGTGTTTTGTTTTATCTATATGATTTGGTATGGTAGAAATGACAGCTTCTAAATGGGCAATGTCACTTTCTACCATTTGCTTGAATAAAGGCGATTGTTCGCGTCTTAATATGGGTCCGAAATGAATATCTTTAGTGTCTAGGTCTTGTTGACCTGGTTCTAAGACGATGATAGGGTAAATGATGTCGTCTTCTAAGACTAAGGTCTCTTCGGTTATTTTAAGCTGGTGTGTTTTGGTAAGTAATCTTACTAAAGCAGCGTTATTATTGGGTTGTAAAACAAGCCGCTTAAGTTGTTTATGGGTGTGGTGAGCTAAAATATTTGCAATGGTTTTTCCGCCAAGTCCAGCAATTACTAAGCCGTCGACATCGTCTTTTAAATCATCGATACCATCACTTAATAGCGGAATGATACGGTCTTCTAACCCAGCTGTTTTAATTGCTTGTTTGGCGCTTTTTAAAGGACCTATTTTATTATCAACCGCGTAGGCTTTCGTAACGATGTTTTGTTTGATTGCTTCAATCGCTAAATAACCGTGATCGGTGCCCACATCATATAAAACAGTCACCGGTTTTAAATAGTTTAAACAAGCGGTTAAGCGTTTTGAAAGCATTATTTTCCGCTCATAAAGTCTTTGAGTTTTTTACTGCGTGATGGATGGCGTAGTTTACGTAAGGCTTTGGCTTCAATCTGTCTAATACGCTCTCTTGTAACACCGAACTCACGGCCAACTTCTTCTAAGGTACGGGTTCTACCATCTAATAGTCCAAAGCGCATCCGCAATACTTTTTCTTCACGATCAGTTAAGGTTTCTAAGACTGAGTTTAATTCGCGCTTTAACATTTCTTTTGAGGTAAATTCCATTGGGGTTGGGGTGTCATGATCGGCAATAAAATCCCCTAAACTTGAATCTTCTTCTTCACCAACTGGTGATTCTAAAGAAATCGGTTCTTGCGCCACTTTTTGAATGATTTGTACTTTTTCAACACTAATACCCATGCGTTCTGCGACTTCTTCTGGTTGTGGTTCGCGTTTTAATTCTTGGATAAGTTGACGTTGCGTTCTAACAAGTTTATTAATCGTTTCTACCATATGAACCGGAATACGAATAGTTCTGGCTTGATCGGCAATCGCACGGGTAATGGCTTGTCTAATCCACCAAGTAGCGTAAGTTGAGAATTTAAAGCCTTTTGAGTGGTCGAATTTACCGACGGCTTTAATCAGTCCCATGTTTCCTTCTTGGATTAAATCTAAAAACTGCATCCCTCGGCTGACGTAGCGTTTTGCAATTGAGACAACAAGACGTAAGTTGGCTTCGACAAGACGGTTTTTTGCGAGTTCACCGCGGTAAAGCAACTCTTCAACTTCGTGTTTATAGTCTTGAGTGATGCCATCCTCATTTTCTTGCATCAGTTCGTATTGTTCTTTGGCTTGCGCCGCATAGTAGATATCTTTGGCAAGATTAAGTTCGGTTTCTGAATCTAATAGTTCGACGCGGCCAATTTCTTTTAAGTACATCCGAACAGGGTCGTCTACTTTAATACTGACGGCACTTTCAAATGATTTATCATGTAAAAGTTCTTCTTCGATACTTTTGGTAAAGTCAGTATCTAAGATAAACTCATCTTCGATATCTTCTTCGTCTTCATCATCTAAGGTTAAGTTTGCGGGGACTTTATAAGACACCATTTCATCTTCGCTGACAACATCAACATCGCGTTTTTCTAGTTCACTAATAATATCATCAAACATGTCTGAATCTTCACTAACATAACGGGTAATTTCTTTCACCGCTATGTACCCTTTCACTTTACTTCCTTCAATAAGTTCTTGAATTATTTTGTTTTTTTCCATGTTTTGCCTCCTTGTTTAATTGATCAATTTGCTGTTGCAGGATGATTTTTTCTTCGGTCGTCGTGGCGTTTGCTTTTTTCTTTTTTAAGCGGATAATTTTATTGCGTTTGGTTTGTTCGCGCATGACTTTTAAGTAGTCATCAAACTCTTTGCCGTCATACGGGTAATCTAAGATGTCGATAAAACGTTTAAAATAGGCTTTGAGTGATTCACTTAGGCGGCTCATAAATAGTTCAGGAACGATACAGCTAGATGGATGTAAATCGTAATATTCAAAGATTTCTAGTTGTAAGTCTCTGGCGTGTTTATCAGAAAACATCGCGTCTTTAAAATCAAGACGGAATTTTTTGATAAAGAATTCTTCTTTTATGAAATATTGAATCAATCCGCGTTCAGCCTTTTTAAACTTATCGGTAATCTCGATGGTTTGGATTTTACGATAAGTAGGGATGTGTCTTCGCTTTAAGGCATTGTAATCTGATTCGATAATGTCTTTTGAGGTTTTTAAATCGTCACTTAATTTGTCGATAAAGTGGTTTTTCTCAACATTAGAAAGCGGTTGAATCATTGTGAAAACATGTTTTTTAAAGCGTTCGACATCGGTAATTTGATTTAAGTTAAGTGAACTTTTATGATAGTTATAAAGATAACTGATTGCATCGTCTGCATTATTGATGAGTGAGACGAACTCACTTGGTTGATGGTTTGAGATGTAATCATCAGGGTCTTGTTTATCGGGTAAGCTAACGACTTTGACATCGATTTTATACCGTGATAAATCATCAATAAATTTACGTGTTGCGTCTTTTCCAGCTTGATCGGCGTCAAAACATAAGACGACTGTGTTTGTTAGGGATTTTAACTGTTTGATGTGATGGTCGGTTAAGGCGGTTCCCATCACCGCAACCCCTTCAGGAACACCGGCAAGGTGTGCTTTTATGACATCCATGAAACCTTCAAAAATGACGACACGTTTTTGTTGTTTGATGTGTTGTTTGGCGCGGTGTAAGTTATATAAGACTTTGCTTTTCTCGAATATGATGGTGGCCGGTGTGTTCATGTACTTGGCCATTTTATCATGGGTTTTATAGATCCGGCCTGAGAAACCAACCACACGGCCTTCATGGTCGTGAAGCGGAAACATAATCCGGTCATTAAACATATCATAGACATCATCAGCTTCTTTGATGAGGCCTAAATCTAATAAGTCACTTTTAAGATGGTCTTTATTTTGCATGGCGGTATAAAGGCTATCTTTTTTTCTTGGGGCATAGCCAAGATCAAAGGTGTCGATTAAGTCTTGCGTGATGCCTCGGTTGTTGAGGTATTCAAGGGCCTCTTGACCGAGTTTAGTATGGGTTAAGGTGACTTTGAAGAAGGCTTTAGCATCTTGGTTAATGGTGTAGTATTTTTGGTTAGGTGAACTAAACTGATCGGTATTTAGTTTAACACCAGCGCGTTTAGCTAATGTCTTTATGGCCTCACTACTAGATACATTTTGCGTTTCTTTTACAAAGGTGATGGCGTTTCCGCTTGCCTTACAAGAAAAGCAATGATAGAGCTGTTTGTCTTCACTAACAGAGAATGACGGGGTTTTTTCATGGTGAAAGGGACATAACCCAAAGTAGTTTTGTCCTTTTTTTTCGAGCTTTGTAACCTCGCTGATGAGTTCAACGATGTCGGTTTTGTAGAGTATTTCATCAATCACTGAATCATGGTTTTCTTGCACGTTAATCACCTTTAGAACATAAGTTTATTGTGTAGATAAGAAATGAGTTCATCTTTGTTTAACCGTACCTGTTCCATGGTGACGCGGTCACGAACGGTATAGGTCTGGTCGGTTTTTGATTCATCATCAACCGTAATCGCATAAGGCGTTCCAATCGCGTCTTGACGGCGGTATCTTTTACCGATATTACCGGTGTCATCATAGACAGTAGGGAAATGTTTAGCGATGGTACTATAGAGCGCTTCAGCGTCTTCTTTATGATATTTTTTAATCAACGGAAAGATTGCGACTTTATAGGGCGCAAGCGCTGGATGGATGTTTAAATGGGTACGGATTTCATTGTTATCGAGTGTTTCTTCTTCTAGACTATGATAAAGCAAGGCTAAAAATAACCGTTCAACACCCAGTGATGGTTCAATGACGTATGGTAAATAACGTTCGTTGGTTTCTGGGTCTAAATAGGTTAGGTCTTGTTTAGAGTGGTCTTGATGTTGTTTTAAATCGTAATCGGTTCTTGAAGCGATACCCCATAATTCATCATAACCCCAAGGGTACTTAAATTCAACATCGGTTGTCGCGTTTGAGTAATGCGAGAGTTCTTCTTTATCGTGGTCTCTTAAGGTGAATGTGTCTTCTTTTAGTCCAAGGTCTAATAAAAACTGTTTGGCTTCATTTTTATAATAGTCAAACCATGTGATTTCATCCCCTGGTTTGCAGAAAAATTCAAGTTCCATTTGTTCGAACTCACGGGTTCTAAAAATGAAGTTCCCTGGGGTAATTTCATTTCTAAAGCTTTTTCCGATTTGGCCGATACCAAACGGGAGTTTTTTTCTGAGCGCTCGTTGAATGTTTTTAAAGTTTAAGAAAATCCCTTGGGCGGTTTCTGGACGCAAGTAAATGTCTTGCGCAGAATCATCAATGGTACCTTGGGCGGTTTTAAACATTAAGTTGAACTGTCTAATTTTGGTAAAATCATGGCTTTTACAGTTTGGGCAGAGAATGTGTTTCTCTTCAATGATGGCTTCAAGCTCATCTGGGCTCATCGCATCTGCAGTAGTAACGTCAGTCGCACCTTCAATTAAATGATCAGCGCGGTGTCTCGTGTTACATTTTTTACAGTCAATGAGCGGGTCGTTAAAGCCGTCAATATGACCGCTTGCTTTCCATACATTTGGGTTAAGCAGGATGCTTGAATCAAGGCCGACATTGTGGGGACTTTCTTGGATGAATCGTTTCCACCACAAGGTTTTAATATTGGTTTTTAGTGCAGTACCTAGTGGGCCGTAGTCCCACGTGTTTGCGAGACCGCCATAAATTTCACTGCCTTGGAAGACAAAGCCGTGTTGTTTTGCGTATGCGACAAGTTCGTCCATTGTTTTGATCATGG
>CAZXSS010000019.1:0-24846 GCA_964643385.1 uncultured Candidatus Izemoplasmatales bacterium | reverse complement strand
ATGAAGCATTTCAGCTTATAGATACCTTTATGTATTTGTTTGATGGGTTGTTTGCAATAGGAACAAGTTGGGGTGCCTTTAAAATATTATTACCTATTGCTATACCAATCGTTGTGGCAACAGACGCCAGTTTGATGCCTGTAATTATTGCTAGTGTGCTTGGTGGTGCGGTATTTGGTGATCATTCATCACCTGTTTCTGATACAACAGTACTGAGTGCAACAGGGGCACAATCAACATTACATGCCCACTTTATCTCACAAATACCATATGTCTTTACGATTGCTGCGATTGCAGCAGGGCTTACTTATTCCAAGGTCTAACGAATATTATTCTTGTACCTTATTTATTTACCGCGATATCACTGTTTGTGTATGTGCAATTTAAAAAGACAAAAACGTTAAAAGAAATAGAAAATATTTAATGACAACAAGGGGTGTGACAGCTTTGGTTAAACAGTTAATTGAACAATATACTCCATTTAATGAACAAGAAGCAGTAGATAAAAAAGCGATGCTTGCGTTTATTGAGAACAACAACGATGTCTTAGAAAGAGACAATCTTGTGGCTCACATAACCTCATCAGCGATTGTGGTAAATGAAGCCATGGATAAAGTTTTATTTGCGTATCACAATATATATAACTCTTGGGCATGGCTCGGTGGCCATAATGATGGAGATGCCGACTTGCTTAATGTTGCGATAAAGGAAACGAAAGAAGAAACGGGTATTGAAAATGTGCGACCCTTTAATGAGGATATATTTATGCTTGATATCATTCACGTTACAAATCATCTTAAACACGGCAAGTATGTTTCCGATCATTTGCATCTCAATATAACCTATTTATTGATAGCTGATGAAAGCGATAGTTTACACGTGAAAGAAGATGAAAACTCTGGGGTAAAGTGGTTTTTAATTGACAATGTATTAAACTATGTAAAAGAAGATAGAATGAAAACGATCTACAAAAAGGCGTTTAATAAAATTACATTGTTAAAATAATAAGGACTATAGGAGGACTTATGGTTGTTATATTGTTGTTTATTTTAAGTTACATTGTTGGAATGATACCTAATCAATACATTTATCAAAAAATTGTCTCTCGTAAAAAACTCGAGTATGTAAGATCAGATTACATTACCTCACTAGATATCATTAGCCACATTAAAGAACCGGCATTCTTTTTAACAGTTGGTACTGATTTTTTAAAGGGACTTTTATTGGCATTATTAGGAGAGTGGTTATTGGATAGTGCCACACTTGTGCTTGTCATGCTTTTAATTGCGATTACGGCACGTAATTTTAATCTATTTATTGGCATTAGAAATGGTGTTGGAATGGCAATTCTCATTGGTGGGATTGTTGTATATGCACCCATCGTTTTAATCCCTATGGGGCTATTTACGCTCATTTTCGGGTATTTTGCCAATGATTTAAATATCGCGTTTGTTTTATCTGTTGTTATTATGACTGTGTCTTTAGCGTTTTTAGATGATCCTATTGGCGCCCCCTTTGTGGCGTTCGTTATTATGGCAGTTATGTTTACACATCAATTGATGTATACCAATGAGGCCGCCAAGCGAACCAAGCACGAAGATTCAAAACACCGTAATCCTTACAATTGATAAACGATATGAATGTATATGATTGTTTTCGTAATGTCTTAGACATTTACAATAATACACAAACAAGCAAACGATTCGAAGCTTGGATTGCCTATATGAAAAAGTATCCAACACTTTTAAATTTTTGTATGCTTGATTATATTGAAGAAGGGTTAAGTCCAAGACATATCGGACTTAAAAAGGTCTTTCACCGTAAAGTGCGTATAGATTATATGATGCAAGCATATAATAATCTTAAAGCCAGTGTTTTAGAAGCCGAGTGTAACGTTCAACGTATTTTTCCGCATACACCAATTGATATCGATATTGTGCTATATCACGGACTTGGTAACGGAGCAGGAACAGCCACCGTACTTAATAAGCGTCCAACACTTCTATTTGGTATTGAAAAAATAGCCGACCTAAAGTGGCACAATCCAGAACGCATTGGGGCGTTATTCATGCATGAATATGCACACTTGTTACATCATAGCGTGCGCGAAGAATCCATTGAAAAAAGTTACGATAATCCTTATGATGATGCGTATTATAAACTTTATATTGAAGGTGTTGCGACGTTTTTAGAAGGGGTATTATATAAACGGGAAGTGACCCAACCTAATTGGTTTAAACAATGTATAAACAATGAAGCCAAAATCAAAGCTGCGTTTCTTAAAACATTAGAACTTAAGGAAGATGTTAAACCGTATTTTGGTGATTGGAATCCACCATTAGATATTCCTGAAAGTGCCTACTTTATGGGAATGCAAATCGTATCAATGATGCATGAAACAATGGATATTAAAACGATTATGCAATTACCATTTGACGATATTAAAACAGCGATAAACTTATATTTTGAGGTGTAATAATGGAAAAAAAAGTGAAACGACATCATAAATATAAAAACAATTTTTTAGAAATCTATGAAGATGATGTGTTATTAGAAAACGGCAAACTATCTAAACGGATTGTTGTTGATCATATTGGCGCATCGAGTGTGTTACCAATCACAAAAGACAATCACGTTGTTTTGGTAAAACAATACCGCTATGCGCTTGGTGACTATGCACTTGAAATTCCTGCGGGTAAAAAAGATGATATTAATGATGATACCAAAGAAACCGCATTACGAGAATTACAAGAAGAAACAGGCTATACGGCTAACAACTTAACATACGCAACGACCATTTATTCAGCAATCGGATATTCTAATGAAGAAGTTGCGATTTATATTGCTAGTAATGTATATCAAAGTGAAACCTCGTATGCACAAGATGACGATGAAAGTATTGAAGTTGTTGTTATACCGTTTAAAGAAGCCTATAATAAAGTCATACAGGGCGACATTAAAGATGCAAAAACAGTCGTAGCACTACTATATGCTCAAGATAAAATGAAAATAGTCTAAAAAAAGGTGTAATGGTGCTATAATAAAACTATATTAAAGAGAAGAGGTGTTTTTATGGCAATTGCAGAAGAAACAATTATGTCCACTAAAACATCACGTTGGATTGCCTTTGGATTTTTAGGAAAGAAATACATGTTAATTATGTTACTCGTTGTAATTGCAGGCTTTATTGGTAGCCTTTTTGAGCCGGATTTAATTTATGTTGGATATGGCGTTGGAGCATTATACCTTATATTATTTTTAGGCAGACTGTTTGGTATGAAAAAAGAACATGTGGATTTATCAACGCAGCGGATAATTATAAAACGCCGCATTGGCTCAACAAAGAAAATAATTATTATTCCTTTGAATCATATTGCGATGTTTGAAATTGAACAAGGTAAGTTCGCAAGTAAGTTAAAATTTGGCTCAATTAAGATTAATACTTCAGGGTCAAAAGATGTTAATTTAGAAAGTTTAGCCAAAATTGAAGCGTTCTACGAATCAATGCACACGCAACTCACTAAACTGTGGTACCATCAACATTAAGCTGCTTAGGCAGCTTTTTTTATATAAAAAAACGCTAGGACATGTCCTAGCGTTAATGGTTAACGATATTTTTTACTACGTCTTGGTTCTTGTTTGAACTCAATATCAAATTTACTTAAAAGTTCTTTAAAATGCGCGATTTTCTCTTTGCTTTTATCGTTTTTAACTTGGTCAATACGTGTTCCGATTTCATAATAGGTGTTTCCTCTATGAGAAATGCGGTCAAAGAATACACTTAAATCTAAATAAAGTGCAAAGACACGGTTGACTTTGATGACGTTATAAAGTTGGACATGCCCACCATGTATCGAAGTAAGTTCAGCAATTTCTCCTTGTGGTAATTGATTATTATATGCTAGCAAGCGCATTTCTTTTTCATCTAAACGTTGATTATATTCTAAATAAGTATCATTATCAATGGTTGGGATTTTCAGTGTTAAGTGATACGAAATATCATTATCTTTTACGATGGTTCTAAGCCGTAAGGTGATGTCTCGGTTTGATAATTTTCGATCTTCTGTATCAAAATAATAATTATAATGGTAGTCTTTTCGATCAGAAAAATGGGCCATTAAATAATCCATGATGGCATAACATTCTTTTTTTGATAGTTCATGTCTTAATTCTTTATCTAAAATTCTTTTTTCTTGTACCATATGTCATTCCCCCGTTCATGTTATCTATATTATACAATAGATTATGAATTATTTAAAACAATGATACAAATATTTCTCAATATTACCAATAACTTGGTCACTTTACAAATTCGAAATTAGCTATGTTAGGGTGATAATTATAAAATAGATTATATAAGTTGAGTTCCTAATGATATTGCGTACAATAACAGTGTGGCTAGTTTTAACATATGATACAAGGAGGTTCACGATGCGTGAATTAATTAATAATGACAAAGCGAAACGCCAAGAAATACTGAAAAAACTGATTAAAGATTTACATGATGGAAAAGATAAAGAAGCCGTAGAGGCCGAGTTTAAAAAACATTTTAAGGATATAGAAACAAGTGAAATATCTGATATGGAACAAGCATTAATTAAAGAAGGACTACCTGTAGAGGAAGTTCAACGCTTATGTTCTGTGCATGCTTCGATTTTTGGTGGGAGTATTTCAGATATTCATGCTAGTGATAATGAAGCAGATAATGGACATCCGTTGGCGGTTTTAAAAGAAGAAAACGACCGTATTGAAACACTGATTGAAGAAGAAATCGAGCGGTATTTGGATCAAGAAGGAAATACCCCATTATTAATGTTAAAAATTGCCTTAGAACGATTATCAGAGATTGATAAACATTATGCCCGTAAAGAACAACTATTCTTCCCTTATCTAGAAAAAAAGGGGATTACTGGTCCCCCACAAGTCATGTGGGGTGTTGATGATGATATCCGTAAAATGATAAAAGAAGTTAGAACAAAATTAGATAATGAAGACGTTACGGTCAAAGACGTTAGAGAGCCAATACAAGCAATGATTACCGAAGTTAAAGATATGATTTTTAAAGAAAACAATATATTACTACCTTTATTAAGAGAAAACTTAAACTTATATAATTTCATTAAAATATCAGAAGCGAGTGATGAAGTAGGGTATTTCTTAACCCCACCTGAAACGCAGTGGCACCTTGATGATAATAAATCAGAAACCAAACCATCTGATGTCAACCTTGATGATACACCAATAAAAGATCATGAAGAAGTATCATTTGACGCTGGTTCATTATTACCAAAAGAGATTAATGCCATCTTAAATGTTTTACCGCTAGATTTGACCTTTGTGGACAAAGATGGCCACGTAAAATATTTCACCCAAGGTGAAGAACGTATTTTTGATCGTCCAAAAACAATTTTAGGCCGCCATGTCAATATGTGTCATCCGCCGAAAAGTGTGCACATTGTTGAAAAGATTGTAGCGAGTTTTGAATCAGGTGAAAAAGATCATGAAGATTTTTGGATTAATATGCGTGGTACAATGATTCATATTCGCTATTTTGCTGTACGTGATCATGACGGTAACTTCTTAGGTACGTTAGAGATGACCCAAAATATAAGTCCGATAAGAGACCTTGAAGGAGAAAAAAGGCTGTTAGATTCTGATGATTAGAATCCTTTATATTATCTTAGGTAGCATCAGTCTTGGCCTTGGTGTATTAGGCATTATCTTACCCGTCTTACCAACAACACCGTTTCTACTATTAACGGCTTATTTATATGCGAAAGGGTCTCCTAGGTTTTATCTTTGGTTTACCCAAACCAAATTATATAACAAACATCTCCGAACATTCGCAGAAAATCGTTCAATGACAAGAGGACAAAAATGGCGATTAATGATTTTTGTCGATACGATGTTACTTATATCGTTTTTGTTGGTTGATAGTACAGCAGTAAGAATTTTAATTATTGCACTCGTTATTATTAAATATGTGTATTTCTTTACCCAAGTAAAAACCATTAAAGCATAAGAAGGTGCGTATGCACCTTTTTTTCTTGCAAAATCAGCTGCACTTTCTTACAATAGTAAAAGCAAGGGGGAATTGAAATGACACAAAAAGAATGTATTGAAATGTGGGATACATTTAGATATAACTATTTGAAACCAAAAATTATCTTGTTTGTATCTTGGATTATACTTACGGTTGTATTTATGATTTCAATTATCCAAGTGTTTCATGCATATAACCTATTTGAATCACGTGTTATAAATCATTATGATGTATATATATGGTTAATTACTGGTGGATTTTTTCTTTTAGGGGTTATACCTATCTACTTTTACAAACCCTTTAAAGCAACCTACCGGATTTTATTTTTTGATATCTTCCAACATATCAAACATCATGAAGATCTAACCCTTACATACACAGTGAAACCAAAAAACCAAAAATATCTCCATAAAAGTAGTCACATATTTCATAAAGATTCACGTGCGTATCCTATCTTTGAAGTCGCTGGTACAAGTAAAGAAGGCCATGCTTATACACTTGATTATACAACCATTATTCATGGGGCTGGTCAGTACCAACAAACTGTTTTTAAAGGGATATTTTATACCATTGATTTTGAAAGTACGCATAGCTATCAAATTCGTTCTAAAGGCAAACCCCATAAAAAAACAGGGTTAAAAGATGCAGAACAATTTGATAGTTTTACACTATTTACCAAAGACGGCAAACACCGAACACACGAAATGTTACAGATGATAAACAAAGCAAAACGATTATATAAAGTGTTAAATGCTAACCATCTATATATGAGCGTAACCAATAATAAGGTATATTTTGCCTATGAATCAAAATCAATACCTAAAAGACAACATAAACGCGAATGTGCACAGTTTGAACGCCTCTATAAACAGTTTTTAAAGATGATTGAAGTTGTCGATATCATAAAAGAAGAGGATAGGTATACTCAGTATTCAAATTAAAATGTCATCCAGTATATGGATGACATTTTTTTATGTATATTCTTTTAGTAGTGTAACGTAGTGATCTTTGTTTTTTAAAATGGTTTCGATTTCTTCATCACTAAGGGTTCTAATCACTTTCATTGGATTGCCCATAACCAGTGTTTTTGGGGGAATAATTTTACCTGGTGGAACGACTGTACCCGCTGCGACAAGGGCATTTTTACCAATTTCTGCTTGGTCTAAAATAATACTTCCCATACCGATTAATGCTTGATCGTGAACGGTTGCGGCGTGAATGATGGCATTATGGCCAACTGTCACATGGTTTCCGATAATGGTTGGCATGCCAACATTGGTATGGATGATGGTACCATCTTGAATATTGGTATAATCACCAATAATGACTTTTGCCATATCACCTCTAATAACAGAGTTATACCATACCCCGACATGTTTGCCTAATGTAACATCGCCAATGACACTACAGTTGGCGAATATTTTAGCTGTTTTATCAATCTGTGGTTCTTTATCTTTATAGTTTTCTATCATATTAGTCACCTCACCCATTAGTATAATGAAAAAGCCTTTGGATGTCATGAAAGATGCGAAACTATTTCTATTAACATGTCTGTATGTGATAAAATAAAGAGGAAAGAAGGAGTGACACATCATGATGGAATGGGCATTATTAATACTTGGTTTGGTAATATTAGTAAAAGGTGCAGATATGTTTGTAAAAGGCGCCAGCAATTTGGCGGGGATAATGAAGGTGAGTCCTTTGATTATTGGACTTACAATAGTCGCCTTTGGGACCAGTGCCCCAGAAGCCGCTGTGTCCATTCTTGCGAGTATTCAACGCGTTGAAGGGATTGCGTTTGGAAATATTGCTGGGTCAAATCTATTTAATATTTTAATTATCTTAGGAATCTCAGCCGTTGTTTTACCGATTAAAGCAGAAGGCTCGCTGCTTAAAAAAGAACTGCCATTCTTGCTTTTATCTAGTATCTTAATGCTTGTGATGGTCCTATGGTTTAAGCCGGGGATTACCCGTATTGAAGGGGGTATTTTGTTAATTGGGTTTGGCGTCTTCTTATATATGGTATTTTTAAAATCAGAAGAAATACATACTGAAGAAGTAGTCGTCAATACCACATTAAAAAAAACCGTGTTCTTAACCATTATTGGCCTTATTGCGATTGCAATAGGTGGGTTCTTAGTCAGTACTTACGCGAGTGCTTTAGCGATATATTATGGGTTAAGCGAAATGTTTGTTGGGTTAACGATTGTTGCCTTAGGAACAAGTGCACCTGAATTAACGACAAGTATTGTTGCCTTAATTAAAAAACAAAAAGATATTGCATTAGGAAATATTATTGGATCAAATATTTTTAATACATTATTTATTGCTGGTATGTCAAGTGTTATATACCCCCTAACGAATTTAGGTAATGTTACTGTAGATGTTGTCTTAATTGCAGTTGCTAGTCTTATCGTATTTATCTTTACATTTACTAGAAAAACATTATCTCGTACAGAAGGCATCATCTTAATTGTTATCTATATTGTCTATGTGTTTTATATTTTAAGCCGAGGAGGATTATTATGAAAATAAAAAATTATTTCACCCCAAAATCATTGGTTTATACAGGAAAACATGATGAAGTTAAAACCACAATTAGACATTATCATTATAATGAAAATAATTTAAAGATGACAAACAACTTTAAACCAATGGATGGGTATAAAAGTTATATTCAAGTTATCGGTCTTAGTGATATAGAAAAAATTAAATCATTAAAAGATGATTACCCCGTTAATATATTAACGTTAGAAGATATTTTCAACGTTGAACAACGCAACAAAATTGAACATAAAGAACAGTACATATTTTCTGTATTTGGTGTTGATTATTTAAAAGATGAGGCCTTGCACCATGATTATATGAGTGTGTTACTATTTTCGGATGCATTAATCACTTTCCATGAAAAGGACCCACAATTTTTAGATGCGATACATCCACTTTTCACCGAAGAAGGATCACTAAAAAAAGAATCTGTTGACTATCTATACTTTCATATAATTGACATTATTACGGATCACCATTTAGATGTTTATGACTATTTAAAAGACGCTGCTGTGACGTTTGAAAGTGATATTTTAGAATCGAAAAAACTCAACCAAGAAAGTGTTTATACATTACGTAAAAATCTATTAAGACTAAAAAATAATGTCAGTCCAATACTAGAACAATTTAATAAACTAACTGATAAAAACTCGCCTTTGATTCATCCGGAAAATCTACCGTTGTTTGAAGATGTCCGCGATCATCTAAAGCGTCTTGATGAACGGTTAAATGATCTAAGAGAAATGATGCGATACTTACTTGATTTATATATTAACAATCAATCAAATACCATGAACCGAATAATGACTACGTTAACCTTGTTTTCTGCGATTTTTATCCCACTCTCTTTTCTCACGGGGTTTTTCGGGATGAATTTTACCCATTTTGCGATATTAGATTATCAAAATGCATTGTTAATCTTTGTGTCTTTATGTGTCATATTAGCAGTTCTAATGATTATGTTGTTTAAAAAAATGAAGTGGTTTTAACCACCACTTGTGATATAATATACCTAGTTTATAACGTAAAGGATGATGAAAATGCCAATGTGTCAACACTGCGGTGCAACGATTGCACCAAACCAAAGATTTTGTTCTGAATGCGGTGAAAAAGTTCAAACAGATAAACCAAATGAAACAGTGCGTTACTGCCCAAATTGTGGCGAAAGTGTCACGGAAAACCAAAGCGTATGTTTAAATTGTGGGTCTGATTTACAAGGAGCCCAAACGACGCATGTAACAGGACGCAAATCAAAACTTGCGGCTGGGTTATTAGGAATTTTACTCGGTGGATTTGGAATTCATAACTTCTATTTAGGATTTACGGGAAAAGCTATCGCCCAATTACTACTAACTATTGTCGGATGGATTATTATTATCGGTCCAATTATTGCTGGAATTTGGGGTCTAATTGAAGGTATTTTAATACTAACTGGAAGCATGAATACTGATGCGGAAGGAAACCTTCTAGGCGAATAACATGCAACTTATTGTGATGATGCTTATCGGCGGTTTCATTGGGTATTTGACCAATAAAATCGCCGTTAAAATGTTGTTTAGACCAATCAAACCGCGTAAGATATTATTCTTTACCTTCCAAGGCTTACTCCCAAAACGTAAATCGACCATTGCATTAAGCATGGGGAAAACGATAGAAGATGCGTTTATCTCACAAGAAGACATTACCGAAACACTGATTAATGATGCGATGAAAGATGAATTTAAAGCTGTCTTAAAACAAGAACTTACGATTAAAATAGATACGCTTATACCACCAATGTTTAAATCGATGCTTGGTGACAATCTAAAAACCATGATTGATGATTTTATCCAAGATGAAGGCGACGATTTAATTGAAACATTAATGCATACCATTCAAGATAAAGGCATCAAAAATATTGATATTCAAGGGCTTGTGAAAAAACGCATAGATGCGTTAGACTTCCTTGAGTTTGAAAAACTTGTCATGGCTATTGTTAAAAAAGAACTCAGACATATAGAACTTGTCGGACTATTTTTAGGACTTATTATTGGAGCCATCCAGTTTGGTATTATTCAAGTGTTATAATTCCTAAGGGGGGATAAGCGTGAAATTTATCCACACAGGAGACTTTCATATCGGCGCAAGCTTACAGCATGCGTCTTTTTCGCATGAATCGTCATTGTTGTTAAGACAAAAAGAAATAGAAGAATCTGTCTATCGCTTACTTGATTATGTAAACGATAAACAGATTCCTTATGTATTTATTACTGGGGATTTATTTGACCATGACCATGTCGCCATCTCTAAAATAGAACGGTTATTTAAAACACTGGCTGATTTAGAAACTGAAGTGTTTATTGTTATTGGGAATCATGATACGTTTTTACATAATTCGGCATTTAAAAACATTAGAGACTATAACAACATTCATTTTCTAGATCACACAAACCATGTATATAACTTAGAAAAAATCGCTGTGTATGGGTTTAGTACCCGTGATTTTTCTAAAGATACATTACTTGAATATAATAAAAATTTAGATACTTCAAAGGTTAATGTACTATGTTTACACGGTGACATCATGAACAAACAAGATGATCATTATTTAACCTCGCTTAAGACACTAGAAACATTAGACTTTGATTACATCGCACTTGGACACATCCATAAACATGCCTTTTTATCAGATTCTATTGCCTACAGTGGAAACATCGAACCACTTGATTTTTCTGAAACAACTGAACGCGGATTTATTGAAGGCACACTTACGAAACCATTTAAGAAACCAACCTTTAAACCATTCGCCAAACGGATGTATCATCAAGTTGATATTACCGTTACAGAACAAGATACTGAACAAACATTTATAAAAAAACTAAATACAAAAATCGATGATTTTAAACGCGATACCGACTTTTACCGCGTAATTATTCACGGTTTCTATAGTAAGACATTTGAACTTGATGACGTGTTTTTAACCAGTTTAAAAGACGCATTTTATTATCTTGAATTTAAAAACCATGCCAAACAAGCACTTGACCTTGAAACACTCAAAAAAGCATATAAAGACACCATCATCGAAACGCTAATCGAAACATACGAAACCACCGATGAAGATGATGAGAGCTTGCGGCTTGCCATCACCGAACTTCTCGCCACAGAGGAGGGGATTCGATGATTATTAAATCATTAAATATTCAAGCCTTTGGACAGTTTACCAATAAAACCTTTGATTTTTCTGATGGGTTAAATGTCATATACGGATTAAACGAATCAGGAAAAACTACTTTACATGCATTTGTCGAAGGGATATTATACGGCTTCTTTAATCCGACAATTAAAGTAAGAAGAACGTTAGAAGCTTATGATATATATAACCCGAAAAACCATGCGTCATATGGTGGCAGTATAACAATTGAACTTGGTGACAAAACATATATAATCAAACGCGACTTATTACAAAACACCAAAGACGCCCTAACCATCACAAATGAAAAAACTGGCGAAGACATCACTAAAACACTTGATGTCCATCCCATCACCAAACAAGCCGACATTGAAAAATTTATCGGCATTCCATATTTACTGTATCAAAACACCTTATCGATTAGTTCCCTGCCAACCGATAGCGATGGTAATGTCGGTGATATATTAATGACAAGACTCCAAAACATTATGACCACTAAGACTGAAAGTATCTCGACAAAAAAAGCTTTAGAATCACTAGATACTAGATTAAAATCCATCGGCTCTGAATCAGCGAGAACAAGACCCTATGCCCAAACACTAAAAACGTTAAACACCCTTGAAACAGAACGAAAAGAAGCCCTAACTAACTATAATAGTTTATTAGATAAAAAAACAGAACTCGAAACATATAAAGATGAACAACGTGACTTAGAAACAACCATTCAAACCGAAGAAGCTTTACTTAAACGCAAAGAAAATGAACACCGTAAAATACGCTATCAAGATGCCTTATCACTAAAGGAAGATCTTGATAAGAAAAATGCTGAACTTAAAACCTACGAACCATTTAAAGACTTTGATCCAAACACGTTAGAAACCTATGTAAAACTTGAAAGTAAACTAGACTCTATAGATTCTCAAATCAAACAAACAGAAGATGCAATACGTTCTACAAAGCATGACATTGAAGCTCTTGTAGTAGACATACCAGAAACCCTCTATGATTTAGATGCGATGAAACAACAACAAAAAGCCTTGTATCAAGCATACCGTATCTATGATGAAAAGACATTTACTAAATATCAAGAAGATAAAACAAAACTCTTAACCAAACATGAAGGGTTAAAAGCGCGAAAAAACACCCTTGCGTTTAAAACAGGTACGTTTAAAACAGTGCTTACCACACTACTCAAAGTAATATTCTTTTTTATCGTCTTACCACTACGGTGGATTGTAAGTTATAAAGATAAACGCGTTAAGCGTAATTTAGACCGTGTTAATCAAAACCTTGCGCCACTTGAAGAGGCTAAAAAAACATTAGACGATATCTTCACGCGCTACGATGTATCAACCGTTGACATGTTTGATACCCGTCTAACAGAAACCCAAACGCATTACCGAAAACGCACGATTATAAAAGAAAAAGAAGCCGCGCTAAAGCAGCTTAAAACAGACTATGAGCGCCACACAGAAACCCGTAAATCACTAAAGAATCGTCTAGATACAATAAAAACAACATACGATATAACCGCTTATGAAGATTTGAAAGTCTTAGATAAAAAACGGCAAACGTATGAAAATATTAAACGAGATATTGCCCATGTATCTTCGCGGTTAGATGATAAACTACAATCAGAAACATTACCAACCTTAAAATCAATGATTGATGACACATTAGATTATTCAGACCCATCAACGATTGATGAATCACTAACTACCCTTAAAACCTTGTCAGAAAAGCTAAACAATAAACGCATAACCATCGAACGATTAGCTTCTGATATCAAAAACCAAGAAACGATGTATCGCCCACTTGAAGTGATTGACCATGATATTGCAGAAACCAAAGCTAAACTAACGAAACTTGATCATAAAAAAGCCGTCATCAACAAAGCCATTGACATGATACAAACAAGCGCGCAAACCATCGAAGAAAATTTTGCGCCTATCATTAGTGAACACATTAAATCATATCTTTCAACATTCACCTTAAATCGGTATCAAGACATTAAAGTATCAAAACAGTTAACCTTTAAAGTCTATGATACAAGATATCAATCCCTTGAATCAAAAACCCACTTTTCTGAGGGCACAAAAGACCAAGTCTATTTCGCCATGCGACTCGGTATTTTAGATGCGTTAAAACATGCCTCAATGCCACTTTTACTCGATGATGCTTTCGCAAACTTTGACGCTGAGCGTCTTAAAAGCGCACTTGAAACCTTAAGTACAATGACTAAGAACCGACAAATATTGCTCTTTACTTGTCACCAACGTGAAGAAAGATACTTAAAAGAAGCACATATTAGTGCCACTTACCACACGTTGTCTTAACGCGTGTGGTTTTCACTTTTAACAAAGGAAGATGCCTATGAAATCCACGTTATCATTTGCCTTAAAACGGGCTAAAAAAGCCAAACAACTATCGTATAAAACCATGGCTCAAGAAACCGCGATTGATAAAAAAACCCTAAAAGCCTACGTAAAAGGCAAACGCCCCTTTACAAAAGCACATATTGAGACCTTACAAACGCACTATAATATTACGTATTATAAAAATCATGACCTCTATAAAAAACATACGCCTAGATCATTAAAAGCTGTGTTTTCAAGTCACATGTTAACCTTCGACAAATTACGTTTCACATCAGTTTTTAAACGTGCAATTAAGTATATCTTTTCTGCATTTAAAAAAGATGCGCTTGTAAAAACTATATTTCTTTTACTGTGTACCGCATTGTTAATTTCTTGGTTCACAACGTACTATATTATCCCCTTAGTTTTAACAAGTGCAATTGTCCCCCTTGTGCTTTTACTACTCATTTATCCGTTAATGAAATATGAAACCATCAATCTATTAACCGCAATTAAGCTGTTTTTACTTGGTGGTGTGTCTTCCATTATGATTATTATTCTTGTAGGTGTATTCATCCCAGTTACAGGAACTGCCCTTGATCATTTACTCACGGGCTTTTTAGAAGAAGCCATGAAACTGGTTGTTGTCTATATCGCCTTAAAACATATCAAATCTATCACCATGATGAAAGGGTTAGTTGTTGGGTTTATTATTGGCGCAGCTGTTGATATTTTTGAGACCATGGAGTACGGTATATGGAACTTATATGAAACCAATTTTGATTGGTTTAGTATGCAGACCTTAGTGCTATTAAGAAGTGGGTATACCTTAATGTTAGGCCATCATTATATGACAGCAATTGTCGCTGCGGCCATGGTATATGTTAAAAAACGTGATTACGCTACGAGTAAAAATCTTTTTCATCCTGCGGTTATCCAATTATTAGTCATTGTGTCGGTAATCCATGCCAGTTGGAACTTCTTTGCTACAGATAACAATGTTCCATTAATGTTTCTTGTCGGATTCATCAATCTAGGTTTATTTTTAGTTGTTCTTAAAATTGCCTATCTAGAAATGCACCATAATCAATTTATTAATCTCACTCCAAAACGGCCAAGAAACGAGTCTAGCCATGAAGATGAGAACGCACATGACAGTGAAAAACTAGGCGAATATGGTATAATAAAGAGTAATAATAGGAGTGATTTGATGAAAGCAGATTTACATATGCATACCACCGATTCAGACGGACGATTATCAGGAGAAAAACTCTTTGAATACGCCGCCTCACGCGGTGTCGATATGATTGCCATTACTGATCACGATGTATGCAAGAACGTAGAAAACTATAAAGCACTTGCTAAAGAACACGGCATTGAATATGTCCCAGGCATTGAACTATCCACCCTTTATAATAATAAAAACGTGCATCTCTTAGGTTATTTTAGAGATGACGCGTATAATTCAGAAGCGATGAAAGCGTATTACACCATGATTAAAGAAGGCAGAGAAAACCGGGCCAAAAAATTTATCGTAAATCTAAAAATTTATTATGATATTGAAATACACTATAACGATATTTTAGAAGTTTCACATGGAATTATCGCAAGACCTCATATCGCCAAAGCGATTATGAAAAATTATCCAGAGTATTCCCACAATGAAATATTCGATAAATTCATTGGCGATCACACAAAAGCCTATGTCCCTAGCACAGAGTTAAGTTTACAAGAAGGAATCGACCTTTTAAAAGCGCACAATGCACTTGTCATACTTGCGCATCCTAAATTACTTAAGTCATCGATACATGATGACGTGTTAGCGCATGATTTTGATGGCATCGAAGCCATTTATGGAATGAACACAGAAGAAGAAACGGCATTTTATAAAAACATCGCTAAAGACAAAGGATGGCTCATTACTGCAGGTAGTGATTTCCACGGTATAGTCAATGATAAAAAACATAAAAACGTTGGCGACGTGACATTAGAAGGCGATGATTTAAAAGCCTTTTTAGACGCTATTAACTATGCGTAAACTTGCGGTTTATGATTTTGATGGCACTTTAATACATAAAGAAAGTGTGCCCATCATTTTAAAAACCTATAAACAGATGAAACTAGGCTTTTGGACGTATGTCAATGTCTATCTATTCTTACTTCGTCGTTTAATTGCCTATAAACTTCCTTTTACATCCTATGATAAAGCCACATTTAGAGTGCATGCAATGAAGAAAATGGCTGATTTATTTAGACCTTTAGATGACACAACACGAACCAAATTAATCAATGCAATCTATAAGGCATTAACCCCATACATTAATAAAACAGTAGAAAACGCTGTAAAGCACGATAAAGAAAACGGCTTTTACACTGTCTTATTAAGCGGCAGTTATACTGAGGTATTATCGCCTTTTAAAGCACTCGGCTTTGATTCTATCATTGGCTCATCACTTATCAAACAGGCACATGTACTTCCTTATCAAGACATCGAGATTTTAATTGACCAAAAGAAAGTCGATATCATTAAAGCATTAAAAAAACAGCTTAATATGGATTACGTTAAAGCTGTTGCGGATAGTTATTATGATATTAAGTTATTAGCATATGCAGATGAAGCCATCGCAGTTAACCCTGATGAGGCGCTTAAAGCATACGCCGCATCGCATAACTGGACCATTATAGAATAAAAGGATTAGTTCAACATTGAACTCATCCTTTTTTACATTAAGACAATAAGATAAAATAACCCTAAGGTAAACAGATTCGCAAATACATTAACCCAGGTATTGTTTAACCAAGGTATCCCTGAATACCGTTCAAAGGATTTGGCTTTAATTTCCGTAATCATTGACCCGTCGGTATATTTAACTTGAATGGTTCCTAAGAGACTATCAATGATGCTCCCTAAAAAGCCAAAGACCATAATATAGATCATCAAGGTAGTATTGTAATGGGCAAAATAACTCAGCCCACCAAATACAATACCCGCAGCTATACTTGCAAGCAACCCGAGTAATGTAACAGCACCACTTAATCCAATATGCATTGGTTTAAAGGTAAGTATGTGTCTTGGCTTATGTTTTGCGAGTCTGCCAATCTCGCTACTCCATGTATCACTAGCACTGACAGCAACACTGACAAAGATTAGGATATAGTAGACTTCTAATCCTGTGATTTCGTAAAGAACCGCAAAAAGTGCCGCAAAACCACCGTTCGCAAGGACTTGTGCTGTGTTTCTATTGGCAGGTGCTTTTTCTTTATTAAAGGTATTTAAGTAAGCAGATGTGACAAAGAATACCAGTAAGAATAAAAAGGCAAACCATCCTCCATAAGCAAAAATAAGCGTTCCAATAAAAATTGCGGCTAAGACCCCTGATTCACTTAAGGTTTTTCGTTCATAGGCGATAATCCCAATAATCATACTCAAAATATAGCCAATCAATACATTAGTCATAGTAATAACACTCCTAAAATAAATACGATTAGTGGAACAGTAAGGTTGTCTAATCCTTTTTTAGTGAAAAGTTCGACACCGCTAGCAACAAAAGCAATGATGATAATATAATACCATTGATGCGGAAATAATATAAGCCCAATAATTACCGTAAAGCCAAATACAGTTAATAAGCCCGCTAAGGTTTTCTTATGATATAGTACCTTACTTTTAATCGTTCTTCCGATAATCGCCGAAAACCCATCTCCATATCCCATCGCTAAAATCGCAAGTGCGCCGATTTTTGTGATGTCATAATAGAAGGCAAAAAAAGCAATAATAAACAAGCTAATCGCATAATAAACGGTACCTAAATCATTTTCGGTTTTATGTTTTCTTTCCATCGGTTTGACCAAATCAAACCGATATGATAAATAGTTTAGGATAATAAATGTAAAGGGCGGAATAATCGCCAAGTAGTAGGTTTCTTGGTCAAATAAAAACATCGCAAGAATCCACCAGTTTGAAACGCCGATATGGATAAACTTGCGACTGCCTTCATCATCTAGTACTTGAGTTTTATCAAGGAGTATCGCTAAGCCTAAGATAATGAATACAAAACCATAGGCAAAGAGAAGGGCTATCATTTTATGAGCCCTTCTTTATGTAGTGTATGTTTAACGTGTCGCTTGATAAAGAATTGTCTTAATTTTGAGATACTATGTTTTTTATTAATGTTGGTGTAGTTTTTCTTTTGAATGACATCCATCACTGATTCATAATAGCGTGCAGCTAGATAGGTTGGGTAAACTGCATCTTCATCTAGTAAACCAGCGTTATCATAAAAGACTTGATATTTTTCTTTGGCAAGATCGATATAGTATTCAACCATGCTTCGCCACTCAGGGGTAACAAGGCCTGTTCTGGTAATTTCTAGTTCGAGTTGTTGCTTGGCAATAACCTCATCGGCAAAATACACGCGGCGGTTCATCAAGTCGTCTCTCACATCGCGTAAAATACTGGTAACTTGCATCCCTTTACCAAGTTCATTCATAATGTGTTTTAATTCTTTTTCTTTTTTATCTTTGTTTTTACTAGCAACAACCGGTAGTAACATTAGACCAATGGTTCCGCCAACTTTTTGGCAGTACTTTTCAAAATCATCTTCGGTTTCAATTGGTTTTTGGTAGTAATCATCACGCATCGCATCTAAATAATCCATATACGGATCAATCGTGTTCGGGTATTTTTCTAATGTATCATGTAATGCTTGTAGTAATAAGTTATCCTTTGGTGGGTCACCTTCAAATGTTGCTTTTAATTGGCTTTTTAATGTCGTTATTTTTTCTAGGTTATGATGTACATCAACGGCATCATCCGCGGTAAATACAAATGCATAGATGGCATAAACAGCATTGGCTTTTTCTTGGTCTAACTCACTAAACGCATTATAAAGGATTGCGCTACGTTCTTTAAATATGTTTTCACAATATTCATACTTTTCCATAATTTATAACCCCACTCTTTTAATGTCTTTATTATAACGAATAAACACTAAATTGTAAACGTACTGGCATTGAGGATTCATGAATTATTGTATACACCAATAAATAGTCAATGCAAGATAGTGAGAAATTGCTGTAATTTCTCGTACACGAGAGGGGTTTTGATGTATAATAACTATAGGTGATACCCATGAAAAAAATTCTTTTACTTAGCACCATGTTTTTCTTTATAGTTATGCTTTCGTCTTGTGAAATTATCGATTATGTTTCAGATGATGACCAAGATGTTTTTCAAGATACCATTATGGAAGCCAGAGACTTTATAAGAACAACCAATGTAAGTGTTCAAACTACCGCCTATACAGGAGGACTTTTTAATTCAGTTGCTTATGAGTCACAAGGTAGCGGTGTACTTTATGGTGAATCAGACGGGTATTATTATGTGCTTACAAACGATCATGTTATCCGTGTTGAGGATGAAGAAACTGCCACATATGAAATTTATTTAACTGGAGAAGAAACAAGCAAAGAAGGAGAACTTGTTTTTTCTGATTCAACCTATGATTTAGCCGTCTTACGGTTTTCTCATGAAGTGGAGTTACCTTTAATTGATATCTATGCACGACTAGATTCACCTCCTACCTTTGATGAATTTTTACTTGCGGTTGGGAGCCCTTCGCGGGTTGATGCGATTGTTACTTTTGGAGAGTTTATCCAAATGATTGAGGTTGCAGAAGTAGATTTTGAAGTCATTTATCACACAGCGCTCATCTATAAAGGCAATAGTGGCGGAGCCTTGGTAGATTTAGATGGTAATTTGCTAGGGATAAACACCTGGGGTAGTAGTGAGGATAATGCTGGGTCATTATCGATTCCCTTAGAAGAAATACATAATTTCTTAAATGAAAATGATTTGTTATTTGAAGAAGCATAAGCTTTCTAAACTTTATTACATTGAACCATAACAACTATTACTGAGAAAGAGTGATTCTATGAAAACAGTTATTGTAACTGCGTTTGAACCCTTTAATAAAGATGATGAAAATCCAACACAGAACGTCATCGCTGAATTACCAGATTTTTTATATGATACACGGATTATCAAAGTCATTTTACCCGTGATTTATCAAGCTGCATTTGATCAATTACTGCCGTATATTGAAGACTATAAGCCCTCCCTTATATTGATGTTAGGGCTTGCTGCAGGCCGCTCACATATTTGTATCGAACGTATCGCAGTTAATATCAATGACAGTAAAACTCCAGATAATTTAGGCAACATAAAACAACATGAAACGATTGATGAACAAGGACCTGATGGTTTATTTACAACGTTGCCTTTAATGGATATTATGGACCGCATGCATAAACATAAGCTACCTGTTACTATTTCTAATAGTGCAGGAACCTATGTATGTAACGATTTAATGTACAATGTATTGCACTATATTAAAAAACTGAATCTAGATATAAAAGCGGGCTTTATTCACGTTCCCTATCTGCCCCATCAAGCTTGCAACAAACCAAATACACCAATGATGGAAAGACGGTACATGGTTGAAACCGTGACTGGTATTATTGACGTTTTGCTAAATCCAATTGAACTCAATCCAAATCAACTAAAAAATACACAATATTAAAAAGGAGTTTTACAATGAAGAAAATACTTACCCTATCCCTCATGCTATTGTTTTCATTAACATTGTTTGCATGTGACATTTCAGCACCTAATGATGATGATGAAGACGAAGAAACGACCTATTCAATCACGCTTACAAGCGAACCAAGTGAGGCAACCCTTGTCACGTCTCCTGATTTAGACGCGTATCAAGAAGGTCTCAGTGTGTCTGTACGTGCAGAGTCACTTGATGGATATACGTTTTTACATTGGGTTGACCAAGACACTAATGATGTGGTTTCAACAGATGCTTTATATACCTTTGAGATTACAAATGATATGAACTTAAAAGCTGTATACGAAGTAGTTGAAGATGACCCTGTCCCTGTAGATGTTACTATCGAAACCAATATAGATGAAATAACCATACCTGTAGATGATGATTATTATGTTGATGATACGTTTACAGCTACGGCTAATGATGCAGATCCATACTATTTTGCCTATTGGGTTGATATAGATTCTGGGTCTATTTTGTCTTATGATCAAACGTTTGAAACAACGTTAGAAGACGATTTACATCTTGCAGCTATGTTCTATGAAGAACAACTTCCAACATCTGTATTCTTTACTGATTTTGAAGACCTATCGAAAACATCGTATGCATCAGGAATAATAACCATTGACACAATGCCTGTTGAGTTTAATGATGCGCTGATTGCTGGACTTGATAACGATAAAAAAATAGGCGAAGAAGCAGTCCGTATTAGAAATGCTGGGTATTTAGAAACCCAACAAGTTGTTGTAGATTTATCAAGAATTGCGTTTGAATATGCCTATTATGGTACTGAAACTGGTGGGACATTAACCATTGCTTTATCAAATGATCAAACCAATTGGATTGATATTGAAACGATTGAAACTGGCTCAACCCTTGATTTTTATGAACTTTTAGTTACCGATGAACTACTTACTAACCATGGGTTAAGTCCAGAAGATGATCATTATATTAAAATTTATAAAAGCGACGGGTTAGATACCCGTATCAATATTGATAACTTAGATGTAAAACAAACGGAAAGAATCATCCCACCACTAGATACGATTAATGATGATGATATTCCTAATAATAGTACATTAATCGATATTTTGGTTGAAGATACGATTATATATAGTGTTGGTGATGAATGGACAGGTGCCTCATGTTCTGTCTTAAACTTAAGTACTGAAGAGGAAACAGACGATTGTGAAAGAGAAGGGTCTGTAGACACATCAATCCCAGGTGAATACGATGTTACCTATTACAAACGAGATTCAGTTGGGAATTATGCATCAGAAACCGTAACTGAAGTAGTCTTAACTGATGCCAGTTTATTAGATATTGACTATACTGGGTATTATGACGGAATTGAAGGATTATATGGTGAAGATTTATTAATGGCTTTACGTACTATTGTTAATGATGGATTCGTTGGGGTTACATACGGAGAAGCAAGATATATCTTGGATGAAACTGACCAAGACCCTAGTAATTCTAATAATTTGATTCTTGTCTATTTAGGAAATAGTATTAGCAGTGAATGGGACGCTGGTGCAACATGGAATAGAGAACATGTATGGCCGCAAAGCTTACTAGTAAGTGATGCCAATAATAATGATGTTAATGAAGCCAGTGACCTTCATAATTTAAAACCTGCAGACCCAAGTGAAAACTCAAGTCGCGGTAATCGTTATTTTGACTGGACTGAGACAAGCGAAACCTACGAACCAAGAGATGAAGTTAAAGGGGATATCGCGAGAATCCTATTTTACATGACGATTATGTATGATGAATATGACCTTGTAAATACCCATCCTGGTGAATTTGAAATGGCCTTACTAGATGTATTAATTGAATGGCATTATTTAGATGATGTTGATGATTTTGAGGCAAACCGCAATGAGATTATTTATGACTATCAGATGAACCGAAACCCTTTAATTGATCATCCACATTTACTCGAACTTCTTTATTTTGACCATGAGTATTACGCAGAATAGATAATAAATATAAATAGCATAAGCCAATAATTGACTTATGCTATTTTTTTTATGGTATAATAATTATAGTCTATTAGGGGGGATTCACTATGATAGATATTCATACACATATCTTACCTGGTGTTGATGATGGGGTCACAACATTAGAAGAAGGTTTGATTATTTTATCAAACTTTGCAAAAAATGGCGTTACCGCTGCCGTTGCTACAAGTCATGTTGCTAAGAGAAGAGGGTATGACAATACAGAAGAAAATTTAAAAGCACGATTTGATGTGTTGGTTGAAGCAAAAAACAAAGCAGAGATTCCAATTGATCTTTATTTAGCAAGCGAAGTAGATGAACAAGATGATTTATACGATGTTATAAAACATGCACCACTTTTTAACAATAATACTGTGTTACTTGATGTTGGTATGCGTAAGTGTGATGTTGAGAGCGTTGTATATGAACTCTCTATACGCGGGTATCATACGATTATCGCCCATCCAGAGCGCATTTTTTATTTTGATATTGAGTTGGTTAGAAGACTTAAGAAAAAAGGCGTTTTGTTTCAAGTATCCGCACCACATTTAATTAAACTAGGAAATAAACAAGCACAAAAACTAGCTAAACAGATGTTAAAAGAGAAACTTATAGATGTTGTCGCAACCGATACCCATCACGCGAATCAATACAATGACTCGATGAAACGTGCCTATGACATTGTTGCTAAAAAAACAAGCGAAGCCTATGCTAAACGTATTTTTATTGAGAATCCAAAGATATTATTAGGGTTAGATGAATAAGTATTTATCTTTATTATTTACCTTTTCTTGGATGGGTGTAATCTTTTATTTCAGTCATCAACCAGGTGATGTATCTGGTGCGTTAAGTGGCGGCATATTAAACACGTTAGAATCGTTACTGTCGATAGATTTAGATCCCTACCATACACTGATTAGGAAGACGGCCCATTTTATGGTTTACTTAATATTAGGCGTATTTGTTGTTCACACGTTGTTTGAGTTTGAAATTACAACAAAACGTAGTATTATTTTATCACTTGTGTTTTGTCTGCTTTATGCAATCAGTGATGAAGTACACCAAACATTCGTCGCAAATAGAAGCGGTGAATTAGGCGATGTTATTATTGATACAATCGGCGCGAGTGTTGGTATTTACATAATGACATTAATTAATTATTATAAATCCAATACATACTAACAACTACAGGAGGTCATCATGAAGAAATTACTTATTGTTTTACTTATGGCAGTATCTTTTTTTACGTTTATTGCTCTATTTACAGAAGCTGCATCACCAACCTATGATGTCACCGTCAATGCACGTTTTGACAATGACAACATTGACGTTGGGGGAACCAATGAACTAGCACAATCATATGGAACTAAAGTCACACTAGATACAAACCTTCCAGCAGATCCAGGAGGAGACACTTATACATTTGCATTTTGGATTGTAAATGGTGTTGCACGCTATGATTTAGCGCAAAATCACGAGTTCATCATTACTGGTGATATGGATATTGAAGCAGTGTATAGTAAATCTACAGAGCACGCTGTAATATTCATGGACACCAACGGTAAAGTACTGGATACACAGTACGTTTTAGATGGTGAAACTGCAGACGATCCTAGTACAGCCAATGTGACCACGACAGAAACCTTTGATACATTTTCAGAAACAGGATCATCATATGAAAATGGTACTTTTACTGGTGTTGATGATATTTTATGGACCTATGTTCAAGCAAGGGGTGATCAAGACCTTACTGGTAAGGCTTTAACACTCGGTGACAGTGGTAGAAATCCGTCGCTTGTGGCCACATTACCTAATGGCATAACTGGGTTTAGTGTGGATTACTATAACGCGTTTTCATCAAAAGCGGGACTTAAACTATATATCAACGATGTACTAATTGATACGTCGTTTGAAGTTGATGATAAAACCATTACCACATATTCGAATGACACACTGAATTATCAGGACGAAGTGACGCTTAAAATTGAACCAACTGATGGACAGTTGGTGTTAGATAATCTTGTTATTGATTATGAAACAATTAATTTACCCACAAAACCAGGGTATATAATAAACGAACAAGAACCTTGGAGTGCACCGCTCACAAACA
>CAZXSS010000018.1:0-25016 GCA_964643385.1 uncultured Candidatus Izemoplasmatales bacterium | reverse complement strand
TATATATAGTATAATATATATGAAAGAGTGAGTTTATGGAGACGGTAAAAATACACACAGATTATATCACTTTAGGGCAGTTATTAAAGTTCATTAATGTAGCATCAAGCGGTGGCGATATAAAAGCAATTTTACATGAAAAGCAAATCACTGTTGATGGTGAGGAAGAACAACGCCGAGGAAAGAAATTATACCCTGGAATGAAAGTTGATATAGAGTCTATCGGTCTTTTTTTAATAAGCAAATGATTTTATCATCGTTAGATCTCACATCGTTTCGATGTTACGACACCCTAACTCTTAACCTTAACCCTAATGTAAATATCATTGTCGGTGATAACGCTCAAGGAAAAACTAGCATTTTAGAAGCCATCCATATGTTGTGTCTCACCAAATCACATAAACTTACAAAAGATATCGACCTCATTAAAAAAGACAAGGAATTCGCTAAAATTCATGGCGAGTTCCATTTAAATACTACCAAGGTAGAATTGAACATGATTTTATCAAAAAACGGTAAGAAGGCAAAATACAACAAAATTGAAGTATCCAAACTTAGCGATTATATCGGAAGAATTAACGTTGTTATGTTTGCCCCGGAAGATTTAGATTTAGTTAAAGGGAGTCCTCAAGGCAGACGCCGTTTCTTAGATATTGAGATTGGACAATTATCCAAGACCTATGTAAAAAATCTAAACCATTATAAACGGTTGTTGAGAGAACGTAACGAAGTACTCAAAGGATTGGCAAAAAAACAAAAGTATAATAAAACGATGCTTAGTGTCATTACTGATCAATTGATTCATTACGCTGAAAAAATTATAACTGCACGAGAATCATTCATTACTGATTTAAATGATGCATTGAAAAACGTGTTTCCTCTCTTTGGAAGTGATCCAGCATTAACACTTATGTATAAACCTTCTGTCAAAGATAATCTCAAAAAAGCATTTCAACAAAAAGAAAGTATAGATATATTAGCAAAAGCAACTCAAATAGGTCCCCATCGCGACGATTTTGAATTCGTGTTTGACCAAGAACCAATAAAGCATTATGCATCTCAAGGTCAAATAAGAAGTGTTGTTTTAGCACTCAAATTCACTGTCGCTGAGATGATTTTCACAACGAAGAAACACTACCCACTTATTTTACTTGACGATGTGTTTAGTGAGTTAGATCCATCGAGACAACACAATGTGTTATCTTATTTAGATAAACGTGCACAAGTTTTTATTACAACCACACACATAGATCACATAGACTTTAACATCATTGATAATTACCGTATTTATGATATAGAATCAGGCAGACTTAAAGGAGCTGAATGACATGGAAGAAAGACATTATGATTCAAGGAATATTCAAATATTAGAAGGATTAGAAGCCGTTAAAAAACGTCCTGGTATGTACATTGGTTCAACTGGACCAAGAGGATTACACCATCTCGTTTGGGAAATCGTCGATAACTCAGTTGATGAAGCGTTAGCTGGATATAGCGATGAGATTAATATTGATATTTTAGAAAATAATATTATTCGTGTTTCTGATAATGGACGTGGAATCCCAGTCGACACGCATCCTAAAACCAATTTACCAGCAGTCGAAACCATTTTAACAACCCTTCATGCAGGAGGAAAATTTGATAATGAAAGTTACAAAGTTTCTGGCGGACTCCATGGTGTTGGTGCCAGTGTTGTAAATGCACTTAGCGAATGGTTTGAAGTTGAAATCCATCGTGATGGTATTGAATATTACCAGCGATATGAACGTGGCATTACACAATCAAAGCTAGAAAACCACGGACCAACAGATAAAACAGGGACAATTATTACTTTTAAGGCTGATCCTGAAATATTTAAAGAAACGACAGAATATGATTATGAAATTTTACGCTTACGCGTCCAACAAATGGCGTTTTTAAACAAAGGCATAACCTTCCATATTAATGATAAAAGAACGTCTACACCAATCTTTAAAACCTATGTGTATCAAGGCGGAATTAAGGAATACGTTGAATACCTAAACAAAAACAAAGATGTGCTACATGAACAAGTTATCTATTGCGAAGGTGAACTTGACGATATTATTGTTGAAGTTGCAATGCAATATAACAATTCGTTTAGTCAAAATATTTTTCCGTTTACCAATAATATTCATAACTTAGAGGGTGGAACGCATCTTGAAGGATTTAAATTAACGTTAACACGTATTTTAAATACCTATGGTAAAACCAATAATATCTTTAAAAAAGATGAGTCGCTTCTTGGTGATGATACACGTGAAGGGTTAACAGCCATCATTAGTGTTAAACATCCCGATCCACAATTTGAGGGTCAAACGAAATCAAAACTTGGATCAACCGAAGTAAGACGCATCGTTGCACAAATTATGAGTGAAGGACTAGACCGCCACTTATTAGAAAATCCGAATGATGCGAAAATTATCATTGAAAAAGCATTGTTAGCATCACGAGCACGCTTAGCTGCAAAAAAAGCCCGCGAAGCAACACGTCGAAAAAGTCCACTAGATGGGTTAGGATTTGCATCTAAACTTGCTGATTGTAGAACCAAAGATCCAGTAAAAGCAGAATTATATATCGTTGAGGGTGACTCAGCTGGCGGAAGTGCAAAACAAGGTAGAGATTCTGGTTTCCAAGCAATTTTGCCTTTGCGCGGAAAAGTCTTAAACGTTGAAAAAGCCCGTCTAGATAAGATTTTGTCGAATAAAGAGATTTTATCTTTGATTACTGCCTTTGGGACCGGAATTGGTGATGAGTTTAACGAAACATTAGCTCGCTATCATAAAATTGTAATTATGACGGATGCGGACGTTGATGGGGCGCATATTCGAACCTTACTACTTACATTCTTGTTCCGTTATATGCGACCATTAATTGAAAAAGGATACGTGTATATCGCACAACCACCACTATATAAGATTCAACAAGGTAAGAAAATAGATTACGCGTATACCGATAAAGAGTTAGCGGAAAAACTAAAAGATGCAAGCACTCGTGCAAGCATTCAACGATATAAAGGACTAGGAGAAATGAATCCTGAACAACTGTGGGAAACCACTATGGATCCATCAACTAGAACACTATTAAAAGTTACGCTCGATGACGCAATGGATGCAGATACTGTATTTAGCATGTTAATGGGTGATGATGTTGCACCACGTAAAGAATTTATACAAGATAACGCCGAATATGTACAGAATTTAGACATTTAGGAGTGCTACTATGGATGATATAATAAACCCAATTGAAGCGATGAAACCATCAGATTTCGATAAAATATCTGATATAAATATTTCATCTGAAATGAAAACATCATTTTTAAGTTATGCCATGAGTGTTATTGTTGCTCGAGCACTGCCTGATGTGCGTGACGGATTAAAACCGGTTCATCGACGTATCTTATACGGTATGGATGAACTAGGGGTACAGCCAGATAAAGCCTTTAAAAAATCAGCTCGAATCGTCGGGGATGTCATGGGGAAATACCACCCACACGGCGATACTGCTATTTATGATGCTATGGTACGTATGGCGCAAGAATTTAGTTATCGTTATCCTCTTGTTAACGGACACGGAAACTTTGGTTCAATCGATGGCGATGGTGCAGCAGCAATGCGTTATACCGAAGCAAAAATGCATAAAATTACTGTTGAAATGCTAAAAGACTTAAAAAAAGACACCATTGATTTTATTGAAAACTACGATGGAACAGAATCAGAACCAAGTGTTTTACCGAGTAAGTTTCCAAACTTATTAGTTAACGGAACAACAGGGATTGCAGTTGGGATGGCAACAAACATTCCACCACATAACTTAACCGAAGTTATCAATGGTATTTTAGCATACATGGACAACCATGATATTACCACTGATGAACTCATGTCAATCATTACTGGGCCAGATTTTCCTACAGGTGGAACCATCATGGGAATGACCGGGTTACGACAAGCGTATGAAACGGGAAATGGCTCTATTAAGGTTAGAGCTAAAGCAAATATTACTGAAACTAAAACTGGTAAAAAGGTTATTACAGTCACTGAAATACCGTATCAAGTCAATAAAACTCGATTGATTGAAAAGATTGCCGACCTTGCCAAAGAAAAACGCATTGAAGGCATTACGGATCTTCGTGATGAATCAAACCGAAATGGTATTAAAATCATTATTGAACTTAGAAAAGATATTAATGCGGAAGTAACGTTAAATAACCTATATAAATACACACCACTACAAATCAGCTTTGGGATTAATATGTTAGCGCTAGTTAAAAACCAACCTAAAGTACTAAGTTTACGAGAAGTGATTGGCCATTATATCGATCATCAAATTGAAGTATTAGTTAGACGCTCACAATTTGAACTAAACAAAGCGGAAACACGAGCACATATAGTTAAAGGATTATTAATTGCTTTAGACAATATTGATGAGGTTATTGAAGTTATTAGAACCGCTTATGACGATGCGGAAATCCGTCTAATCGAACGGTTTGAACTGTCTGAAGACCAAGCTAAAGCCATCTTAGAGATGCGCTTACGTCGCTTAAGTGGGCTTGAACGCGAAAAACTTGATAACGAGCTCAACGATTTAAATAGTACAATTGAATATTTAACTGAGTTACTCGCAAATCAAGAACAACAATTTACAGTTATTAAAGATGATTTAATTGCTTTGCGCGATAGTTATGGAGACGAACGCCGTACTGAAATATCACTTGCACAAGATTTAGAACTTGAAGATGAGGACTTAATTCCTGAAGAAGATATCATAATTACCATCACACAAAGTGGTTATTGTAAACGAATGACCGCAGAAAGCTATAAACGACAAAACCGCGGTGGTAAGGGATTATCCGGTATTAAAACCAATGAAGATGATGCGGTTGAACATATTATTTATATGTCAACGCATGAATATTTATTATTCTTTACAAACACTGGTAGAGTCTACAAAATTAAAGGATACCGAATTCCGTTATTTAGTAGACATTCCAAAGGCTTGCCGCTTGTAAATATTTTAGAAGTAGAGAAGGACGAACAAATTCAAGCACTTGCTAAAATTCAAGACTTTGAAAAAGACAATTATTTATTCTTTGTTACCAAACAAGGAACAGTAAAACGTACACACGTTAACGAGTATCAAAACATTAGAACAACCGGAATTCGTGCGATTAACTTAAAAGATGACGATGAATTACTCGATGTGCGTTTAACTAACGGCGATATGGATATAGTTTTAGGTGCATCAAACGGAAAAGCAATTCGCTTTAACGAAAACGATGTGCGTGCTATGGGTCGAGTAGCGACTGGTGTACGCGGAATTGATATTGCTGACACAGACCGTGTTGTCGGGTTAAGTTTAGTTGAAAGTGACGAAGATGAAGTATTGGTCGTTACTGAACACGGGTATGGAAAACGGACGAAGATTACTGAGTACCGTCAACAAAATCGTGGCGGAAAAGGCGTTAAAACATTAAATGTTACTGAGAAAAACGGACAGCTCGTTAAACTAAAAAGCGTTGGTGGCGATGAAGATTTAATCATTATTACATCAAAAGGGATGATGATTCGCCTTCCAGTTGAACAAATTAGTACAAGCAGCCGTGCAACACAAGGGGTTCGCTTGATGCGATTAAATGGCGATCAACAAGTTGCTACAGCAGCCGTAGTACCAAAAGAAGAAGAACTAGAAGAAAAACTTGAAGAAGTCGTTGAAGCACAAGATAAAACACTGGTAAACCCCTTAAATGAGGGAAATTCGGAATCTGAAAAGCCATCAGAGGCATCAGAAGATACAGAAAATGAAACTGAAGACGTTTTAGAAGATGAAACACCTAAATTACGTTTGTTTGATGACGAAGAGTAATTGACAAATTTACCCTATAATGATAAACTCGTAGTATATAAACACAACGATAAGGATAAGTAGCATAATTTCTAGTCATAGAGAGCTTGTTGTCGGTGGAAAACAGGCATAGAGATATGTGAAATCTCCCTTTGAGTGGAACTAATACTTCCCGGTTAATGACCGTTATCATAACTAGAGTGAGTGTCTTTGTACACTAACTAGGGTGGCAACACGGGTGAATAATACTCGTCCCTTCTATAGGGACGAGTTTTTTTATTTTTAAGGAGGTTCTAACAATGTTAGATATTAAAGCCATTACAAACGATCTTGAGGGAACTATCAAAAGACTTGAGACACGTCAAGAATCATTTGCGTATTTACGAGATATTATCACATTAGATGAGCGTCGTCGCGAGGCGATAAAACAAGTGGAACAATTAAAAGCAGAACGCAATGCAGTCAGTAAAAAAATTGGACAATATAAACGAGAAGGAAAAGACGTATCAGATATCTTAAATACAATTGAGACCAACAAATCAGAGATTGCAATTTTCGAGGAAAAAATTAGAACGATTGATCATGAGATTGAATCTATTCTTTTAAGAACGCCTAATTTACCTCATAGTGACATTCCACTGGGAAAAGATGAATCTGATAATGTGTTAGTCAAAACAGTTGGAGATATACCAACCTTTGATTTTACCCCAAAAGCGCATTGGGATTTAGCAGAAGCTTTAGATATATTAGATTTTGAACGTGCGAGTAAAATTGCTACTGGCCGGTTTGTTGTTTATAAAGGTCTTGGCGCCCGGTTAGAACGCGCATTAATTAATTTTATGTTAGATAAACACACAAAAGAGAATGGGTATTTGGAAATGCTTATGCCTTATATCGTAAACGGCACATCAATGCAAGCTACAGGCCAATTTCCAAAGTTTAAAGATGACGCATTTAAGCTTGTTGACGATCGTGACTTATATTTAAACCCAACAGCTGAAGTGCCAACCATTAATTACCATAGAGACGAAATTTTACAAATTAATGATTTACCAAAGAAATACGCTGCCTTTACAACGGCGTTTAGACAAGAAGCAGGCAGTGCTGGAAAAGATACACGCGGAATAATTAGATTACATCAGTTTAATAAAGTAGAACTGATTAAGTTTGCGAAGCCAGAAACTTCTTACGATGAATTAGAATCAATGTTACAAGATAGCGAGTCTATTTTAAAGGCACTTAATTTACCATACCGTATTGTTGAACTATGTAGCGGTGATTTAGGCTTTTCAATGGCTAAAACATATGATATCGAAGTTTATATTCCAACGTACGACACCTACCGAGAAATTGGTAGTATCTCAAATGCCGAAGACTATCAAGCACGCCGCGCTAACATAAAATTTAAACGTGATAAAAATAGCAAACCTGAGTATGTGCACACATTAAATGGATCTGGACTTGCAGTTGGGCGATGTGTTGTTGCGATATTAGAAAACTACCAACAAAAAGATGGTACAATTAAAATACCCGAGGTACTTATACCATATATGAATCAAGACTATATTAAATAGGAGGATGACAATGTTTAGAAAACAAGAAACTGTAAATCTAAGTAAAGAAACAAAGACAATTGTATGTCTTTATCGTAAAGACAATGAAACTATTAAAACTGTAGAAAAGATTTTAGACGTATCTTTCGAAAAGCTTATAAGTGAGCCATTTACCAGTGTTTTTACCTTGGGAAAGATGGCGGCGAAGCGGATTATTTTAGTACCAGAAGCAACCTTAAAAGATATTAAAAAGTCTCGTAGTTTCTATAAGGAACTCACCACAAGTAAGGATGACGTTTTACTGTTGTTAGATACATTTGAGACAACAGACATTATTGAAGTATTCACTGAACTTAAGCGTGCACTATATCGTTTTGATACTTTCAAAACCAAAGAAGTAGGGGAATCCAATACAATCAGTTATGTGTCAGATACTAATTATGATGATGCAATTCATAAAGGAACCATTATAGGTGAAGCCATTAACCACACAAGAGAACTCGTAAACACACCATATAATTACTTGAACGCTTCGATTTTAGCTGATTATGCAAAAGCATTAGAGAGCATTGAAGGTGTCACTGTAAAGGTGCTCGAAAAAAATGAATGTGAAAAGATGAATATGGGATTATACCTTGGTGTAAACCAAGGGAGTAAAGACGCTCCCAAATTAATTCATATTAGCTATCAAGGCAATTCAAACGGTAAAGACAAATATGCCTTGGTTGGTAAAGGTGTTATGTATGATACAGGTGGATACTCATTAAAAACACCGACAAGTATGCCTTCAATGAAAATGGACATGGGCGGGGCAGCAACTGTGCTCGGCATTATTGAAGCGGTTGCTCGTCTAGAAGTAAAACATAATATTGATGTAATTATCGCTGCCACTGATAACCGTATTGGTGATAATGCTATTGTGCCAGATGATATCCTAACAAGTGCAAAAGGTCTAACAGTAGAAATAATCTCTACGGATGCTGAAGGGCGATTAACACTTGCAGATGCATTATGGTATGCACAAAAAGAAGGCGCAACGCACCTTATTGATATTGCAACGCTTACAGGATCAATTGTTGGATCATTAGGAAAAGCTTATACAGGGGCTTTTACAAATGACAAACCTTTCTTAGATTCTCTTCAAACAGTAACAGAAAAATATAAAGAACCACTTTGGCATATGCCAATTTCTGACGAATATAGAGAATCCTTAAAGAGTCCAAGTGCTGATTTAAAAAATAAAGATGGACGATTAGCTGGCGCATCAATTGCGGCTGCGTTCTTAGAAAACTTTGTAGAACCACATAATAAATGGATTCACTTAGATATTGCTGGAACATCATATAATCAAAAAGATGGTGCAACTGGTATTTTAGTTAATTCTATTACACAATATTTTATGCAATAAAAAAAGGGCGAATCATCGCCCTTTACTCTTTTATAGCACTATTTATTGCTTTTGCCATTGATTGTAAAGAGTCTTTGCTATAATCATCGCTATGATTCACCATATCAACAGTTAAGTCATCGTCTTCGTAGCGAGGAATAAAGTGGATGTGAAAATGGAACACAGACTGTAACGGTTTATCAGCATTGTTAATTATGTTCATACCGATTGGGTTGAACGTTGATTTGAGTGCACGTGCAATTTTAGGCACCGCTTTAAATATTTGTGCAGCCATGTCTTCGTCAAGTTCATAGATATTTTTAACATGTTGTTTAAGTATTAACAACGTGTGACCCTTAGTGTTTTGAGAAATATCTAGAAACGCAAGTAAATTGTCATCCTCGTAAACTTTATGTGCTGGGATGTTGCCTTTAACTATTTCACAAAATATACAGCTCATGATTTAACCTCCTAATATTTTTTTAATAACGTTAGTAAATCATCCATTTTATTAAGCATAAAATCTGGATTAACTGCATTTAAATGGTCTACACCTTTAATACTCCATGCAACTCCGGCGCTATATATTCCAGCGTTTTTACCTGCTAAAATATCCCCTTGATTGTCACCAATCATTATTGCACCTTCGACATTATCAAAGGTGCTTAACGCTTTTAATACTGGTTCAGCACTTGGTTTTGGATGCTTCACATCATCCAGTGCAATAAACGTGTCAAAAAACTGATCAAGTTCATAATGAATAAAACTTGGCCAAGCGGCTTCTTTAAATTTTGATGTAACGATTGCCAAATTATAACCATTATCTTTTAATGATTTTAATACAGGAATAACATTATTATATAAAGAAAAATAATCGTGTTCATTCTTTACATAGTAGTCACGGTATGCCGTTATTAAGGCTTTAATTTTAAATGGGCTTTTTGTGTACCGAGAAAATATTTCTTGTAGAGTAGGTCCAATCTGATCAATAATAGTTTGTTCATCGAGATCAATATCTTTTAAATGTGTATGAAACGCATGTTGGTAGCTTTTTACAATAATCGCATTGGTATCGATTAAAGTTCCATCTAAATCAAAACATATTGTATTAATCTTCTTCATCTAATCACCTAGTGTTATTTTATCATATTTATAAAGAATTTAATGGATTGTTACGTTAAGATTGCAATAATTTCAATATCCATTATAATATTATCGTTAAGGAGTGGTAGTATGTCAAAAATAATTGACACATTAAAAGACAAATTAAAAGGTAAAAATATTCAAATTGTATTACCTGAAGCAATTGATGAACGGATTGTCGAAGCAGCAATTCGCTTGCATGAAGAAGGTATTATTACCCCTATATTAATTGGAGATAAATCAAATCTCCCTGAAGCAGCACAAGAGATTACGGTAATTAATCCAAATACTTACGAAGCATATGACGCCATGGTTGATGCTTTTGTCGAAAGACGTAAAGGGAAAACGACAAAAGAAGATGCACAAAAGTTACTCAAAAAAATAAATTATTTTGGTACAATGCTTGTCTACATGGATAAAGCGGATGGGCTTGTAAGTGGGGCAGTTAATTCTACAGCGGAAACTGTTAGACCTGCACTACAAATCATAAAAACAAAACCAGGGATTACTAAAACATTTGGTTATTTTCTAATGATTAAAGAAAACGAAAAACTCATTATGGGAGATTGTGCTATTAATCCAAATCCGACAAGTGCTGAGTTGGCTGAGTTCGCTATTGAATCAGCAAAAGCTGCAGCGATGTTTAATATCGAACCAAAAGTTGCAATGTTATCATTCTCAACTAATGGTAGTGCTGAAACGGATGAAACAGAAAAAGTAAAAGAAGCTGTTAAATTGGCCAATGAAAAGAAATCAGGGTTTGTTATTGACGGAGAAATGCAGTTTGATGCTGCATATGTTGCAAGTGTTGGTAAAAAGAAATATCCACATAGTGATGTTGCTGGGAAAGCCAACACATTTATTTTTCCTGATTTAAACAGTGGAAATATAGGATACAAAATTGCGCAACGAATGGGTGGATATATGGCTTTTGGACCTATTTTAGCAGGACTTAATAAACCTGTTAACGATTTATCGCGCGGTTGTTCATCAGACGATGTTTATAATACCGCAATAATAACAGCAGCTCAAAGTATCCTCACATAAAAAGCTCTTGTGAGCTTTTTTCTTTCTGTGCTATAATTTAGTAAAGCGTGGTGATCATAATGAAAACATGTTGGATTATTTACAATCCCATGAGTGGAAAAAAGAAGTTTAAATCTTCGATTGGAAAAGTAAAAGAAACGTTAAACGAATTAGGATATGACGTTTCTGTTAAACCAACGAAACGCGTCCGTCATGCAACAGAACTTGCGAAAGAAGCATGTTATGATAAAATTGATATGCTATTAATTTCCGGTGGTGATGGTACGATGAATGAATGTATTAATGGATTAGCGGAAAGTAAGTTCCAACCAAAAATCGCTTATATTCCATCAGGAACTGCATGTGATATCGCCAACACTTTAGGAATACCTAAAAACGTAGATAAAGCTTTAGAGATTATCAAACAGAATAACCATGTTAATATGGATATTGTTAAAGGGTCTCATGGGTATTTTGTATATGTGAGTGCCATTGGAAATTACGTGGATATTAGTTATGTAACACAGTCTAAATTAAAGAAAACATTCGGTTATTTTGCTTATTTAATTACAGGGATAAAAGAATTTTTTACCATCCCAATGATTAAAACTGAAATCGCCTATGATAAAGGGACACTTAAGGGATATTTTTCACTTATTATGGTTGTTAATTCAAGGCGTGTAGCAAGTTTTAATATTATCAAAAAACCCGTATTAGATGATGGAGAAGTAGATATTGTTGTTTATCGCTATATCCCTTTACTAAATAATCTAATTTATCTAATTTCATTCTTCTTTAATCCTAAGTGGTTACCAGGAGTTAAACGTGTGAAAACGAAACACGCTAAGTTGTACACAGAACACCAACATAAATGGAACATCGATGGTGAAGCAGCTAATTCAGGAAATCAAGAAATTAACGTTATTCCACAAAAAATAAACATTATTATTAATCGTAAAAAAGCACAACAATATTTTAAAAACCAGTAGGGATAAAATGATAGAACAATTCAGTAAAGAAGTTTTTGTAGTAGAAGGTAATCATGATAAAGCCAAACTAAAAAGCATTTATCCTATGTGTGATGTTGTCACCACCAATGGAAAAGAAATCTCAATTGAGACGTTAGAATTATTAAAAGCACTAAACACTTCTCGGGGATTGATTTTAATTTTAGACCCTGATTTTCCAGGTAAAAGCATAAGGCAACGAATCAATGATTATGTCGGACCAACAAAACATGTTTTTTTAAGCAAACAGGAATGCATCGATCACATTAAACATAAAGTCGGTGTTGAACATGCAAGTACGGCGTATTTAAAAACAATGATTGATAAACATATTTTAGCATCACAAGTAGAAAAGGAAATGCTAACTATGACTGATATGGTTAATTTCGGTTTGACAGGCTCACCCTATGCAAGCGAAAAAAGAAAAGCAATATCTATCTATTTTCACCTTGGAGAATGTAATGCTAAAACGATGTTAAAACGCCTTAATATGTTTAACATTCAAAAAGATGCTATCATGAAGGTGATCACATGAAATCTTCAAATCCAAAACACATTCAATCAATGATAAAATCAAACCGTGTCAAAGTGAAAAAACGCTTTGGCCAAAATTTTCTAATAGATGATAATATTCTCAATAAAATAGTCGAAACAGCGGAAATTGATAAAGACACCTTTGTCATTGAAATTGGTCCAGGACTAGGGAGTCTAACAGAACGGTTAGTTGCCAAGGCAAAGCATGTACTTGCTTATGAGATTGATAAAGACTTAATTCCTGTGTTAAACACCATGTTTAAAGAAGACCATTTTTCATTAATTAATGATGATGTTTTAGATAGAGATATTGACAAAGACATAAAATCAATAGACGAAAATGCAAAGGATGTAGTTGTTATAGCGAATTTACCATATTATATTACCACGCCGATTCTTATGAAATGTTTAGAAACAACAAAGTATATAAGTAAAATGGTTGTTATGATGCAATATGAAGTCGCTAAACGTATTACCGCATCAACACATACAAAAGATTATAATGCGCTTAGCATTGCTGTGCAATACCGCGCAGAAACTGAATTGGCTTTTAAAGTACCAAAAAGTGTTTTTATTCCTGCACCCAATGTAGATAGCGCTGTTGTATCTTTGAGATTTCATAATAGATATCAAGATAAAGTATTATCAGAATCGTTCTTCTTTACATTTGTTAAAGGAGCGTTCAAACAAAGAAGAAAAACCTTGTTAAATAATCTATATGAACTATTAAATCTTGATAAAAACACACTTAGTGAAATCCTAGAAAGGCTTGATGTTCATCCACAAGTCAGAGCAGATAAACTATCATTAGAAACATATATAAAATTAGCTAACTATTTCTATCAAATTATGTAATGTTCCACGTGGAACATGTGAGGTGGTACCATGAAAGAAAAAGCACATGCGAAGATTAATTTATATTTAGATGTTCTTAATAAACGACCTGATCAGTTTCATGACTTAGAAATGGTTATGGCTCCTTTAAAACTTCATGATACTCTCCATTTTAAAGCATGCCCAAAGGGAAGTATAGTTGTTACATCAAGTATTCCAATAACAGAAAAAGTAGAAGATAATCTTGTTTATAAAATTGCAACCTATATGATTGCTCGATATGCTATTGATTCTGGCGTTTGTATACATATTGATAAACGGATACCTATTGCAGCCGGATTAGCCGGTGGAAGTGCTGATGCTGCAGCTACGTTAAGAGGAATGAACAAACTGTTCAAATTACGGTTGTCATTAGAAACATTAGCTAATATTGGTGAGAAATTTGGCGCAGACATACCGCATTGTATTTACAATAAACTTTGCATTGCCCGTGGCAAAGGAGAGCAACTTGTCTTTTTAAATATCAAATTAAAAAGCAAAATTATGTTAATAACGCCAAATATTAAAGTTAGTACAAAAAAAGTTTTTCAAGCTGTAGACATGGCAATGGTTCCGAAGAAAAAAATTAACGGCATTAACAACGCGATTTATAACAAAGACTACGACCTAATAGTCAAAGAACTATATAATGCACTTGAACCTTTTACATTCAAGTTATTCCCACAAGTAGGCGCTTTAAAAGCCGAACTTGAAGCGTTTCAAGCCGATGGAATTTTAATGAGTGGAAGCGGACCAACGATATTTATTTTAGATAGAAATAAGAAAAAAAGACAAGCTATTTTTGAAAAATTTAAGGGAAAACAACGTGTTATTTTTACGAAGATTAACTAATAAAGCCGTTTTCTCACAAAAAATATTTGAAAACCCAGAAAACATGTGCTATAATTTTGGCATATAAGTGTAATTGACTAAACTGTGGGGTGGAATAATGAATATTACAGATGTAAGAGTCAAAAAATTCAATGGAGAAAATCGTTTAAAAGCGATTGCTGCTATTACTATTGATGATTGCTTTGTTGTTCATGAATTACGTGTTATCGATGGGAAAGATGGTCTTTTTGTGGCAATGCCTAGTCGGAAAATGCCTAATGGTGAGTTTAAAGACGTTGCGCATCCGATCAATCAAGAAACCAGAAATCTTATTGAAGGCATTGTAATTGATGCGTATCAAAAATTAACTGAAGAAGAATAATAAAATAAATGCAACTTTTTTGAAAGTTGCATTTTATTTTGTCTAGTTTTCTCGTATAATGAGAATGTAAAGAAACCCTGAAAAAATATTGGAGGATTTTATGGCGACATATAACGGACATAAAATTAAGTTATTTGCTCTAAATGCGAATAGGCCCTTAGCAGAAGAAATTTCTAAAATGACCAATATCCCTCTTAGCGAATGTGCAGTTAAACGTTTTGCTGATGGTGAAATTTCTATTAACATTGAAGAAACTGTAAGGGGACATCATGTGTTTGTTGTTCAACCAACTCAAACACCAGTTAATGAAAACTTAATGGAATTACTTATTATGATTGATGCCTTAAAACGCGCATCAGCTAAGAATATTAATGTAGTTATGCCTTACTATGGTTATAGTAGGCAAGATCGAAAGGCGGCATCAAGACAGCCTATTTCAGCTAAGCTTGTCGCAAACTTATTACAAGTTGCTGGAGCAACAAGAGTTTTGGCTATGGACCTACATGCAGGTCAAATTCAAGGCTTTTTTGATATCCCTATTGATAATTTTGTTGCAATGCCGATTATCGTTGATTATTTTCATAAGAAACTAAAAAATGAAGAAATTGTAATTGTATCACCTGATCATGGCGGTGCAGTAAGAGCACGAGAAATGGGTAATGTGCTCAACGCACCGATAGCTATTATCGATAAGCGTAGACCTAGAGCGAATGAAGTTGAAGTTATGGGAATTGTAGGTGATGTTCAAAATCGTGTTGCCATTATTATTGATGACATTATAGACACCGCGGGCACAATTAGTTCTGCTGCCAGCGCACTAAAAGCTGCTGGTGCAAAAGAAGTGTATGCAGCCTGTACACATCCAATCTTTTCTGGTCCAGCGATAGAACGTATCAATAATAGTGCCATCAAAGAACTGGTTTGTACGAATACAATTTGTTTAAGCGATGATAAAAAGTCAGATAAGATTACTCAGCTAAGCATTGCTCCACTTTTATCAAAAGGAATATTAAATATTGTACAAGATAAACCATTAAGTGGGTTATTTGAATATCACGACAAAGACTAAAATCCTACATTTTGTAGGATTTTATTTTGTTTTAAGTTGACAATGAAGGTTTTTTTGATATGATTATACTATAAAACGATGAATGGACGAGTAATCTTTTTCTCTGGGACTAAGCGACTTTGGGACGGTGTGAGCCAAAGACAAAAAAAGATGAAAAACACCAGGAGTGATGGAAGAATTAAGTAGACCCATCCGCGTCTCAGCGTTATTGAGATTGAGTGCTAGCGTAAGCTAGAATTAAGGTGGTACCGCGATTATGTCGTCCTTTATTTGGACGATTTTTTTATTATAAGGGAGTGTTAATATGGATATTAGAGAGTTATATCAAACGTTTCAATCATTAGAAACAAAAACAATAACCTTAGAAGGTTGGGTGAGAAATCACCGTGCTCAAAAAGCGTTTGGATTTATTGATTTACATGATGGAACTTTTTTTAATAGCGTACAAATTGTATACGAAGATGCATTAGAAAACTTTGCTGATATACAAAAGATACGTATCGGATCAAGTGTTCGAGTGCAAGGTAATGTTGTTGTTACACCGAAAATGAAACAACCCTTTGAGATTAAAGCAACATCTGTTGAGCTGATTGGCGATTCGGCAGAAGATTATCCAATTCAACCAAAAAGGCATTCTAGAGAGTATTTGAGAAGTGTAGCGCATTTAAGACCGAGAACGAACCTTTTTACGGCAGTCTTTCGAGTCCGTAGTATTCTAACACATGCAATACATACATTTTTCCAAGATAAACATTTTATGCATCTAGCAAGCCCAATTATAAGTGGGATTGATGCTGAAGGTGCAGGGGAATTATTTAGAATCTCATCACTTGATCCCGTGAACTATCCTAAAACCGATACGGGTGAACTAGATTTTAAACAAGACTTTTTTGGGAAACAAACCAATTTATCAGTTTCGGGACAATTAGAAGCGGAAGTATTTGCACAAGCATTTAAAAAAGTGTATACGTTTGGTCCAACATTTAGGGCAGAAAAGTCAAACACACTAACACATGCTTCTGAGTTTTGGATGATTGAGCCAGAAATTGCCTTTGCTGATTTAGAAGATGATATGAGATTAGCAGAAGATATGGTGAAATATATTATTAAGTATGTAATGACGCATGCAAAAGAAGAAATTACATTCTTCAATAAATTTGTCGAAAAAGGACTAATAGATAAGTTGAATAGTGTTATTGATACCCCGTTTAAACGGGTCAAACATGCTGATGCAATTGAGATTTTAAAACAAGCTAAGAAATCATTTGAAAACGAACCTCTACAAGGACAAGATTTAGCTAAAGAACATGAAAAGTATCTTGTTGAACACTTTAATGGTCCCGTCTTTATAACCGATTGGCCAAAAGATATTAAAGCATTTTATATGCGGTTGAATGATGATCAAGAAACAGTAGCAGCTATGGATTTACTCGTTCCTAAATCTGGCGAACTTATTGGGGGTTCACAAAGAGAAGAACGCCTTGATATGTTAAAGAAACGAATGAAAGAAATGGGCGTCCAAGAAGAGCCGTTATGGTGGTACTTAGACTTAAGAAAATATGGTACGACACCACATGCGGGATACGGATTAGGTTTTGATCGTATGCTTATGTATATTACTGGCGTAGAGAATATTCGTGATGTTATTCCTTTTCCAAGAACACCGAGAATATGTGAATTTTAACATAAAAAAAGACGTAAAATTTTTACGTCTTTTTTATAACTATTTGCGTTTTGGTCTTTTAACCGCAAAAGTAGGATTTACATCAATTTTTTGATTATAATACGCCTCTAATGTTTTGAGTAGTTTTCTCATGTCATCATCTCCTTCTATGTTGTAAAAATTCCCCTTAAAGTGTAAACATGTGACCAAGGGAAATCTGTAATTAAGTTTGATCGCATCTTTTCACCTCCATATTAGAATAATGTACTACGTAGACGGACCAATGAAACTTCTTACATTTCTTACATAGTAAATACGAAAACTATTTACATGTCAAATCATACACAAAAAAACACTCGCGAAATAAGCGAGTGTTTAAGAGTTTAGAGATTATTATTTTTTATCTTTAGTATCTTTGGTATCTTTGTTATATTTTACTTCTGGTGCTTTTTGGAATGCTTCTGATAATGTTGAAGCTAGACCAACCATACCTTGCATATCTGAAGGAATGATAAGTTTTGTTGCTTGTCCGTTAGCTACATTTTCCATAGCTTTGTAAGCTTCTAGGCGTAGGAATGCTTCATCTGCACCGGCTTCTTTAATTAGTTCGATTCCTTTTGCAGTAGCGCCTTGGACTTTAAGGATAGCTTGTGATTTACCTTCGGCTTCTAAAATGCGAACTTGTTTTTCACCATCAGCACGAAGGATTTGTGATTCGCGTTCACCTTCAGCTGTTAATATGGCTGAACGTTTGTTACCTTCTGCGATAAGTATTGATTGACGTTTTTCACGTTCTGCACGCATTTGTTTTTCCATGGCTTCGCGGATATCTTTTGGGGGAATAATGTTTTTAAGTTCAACGCGGTTAATTTTAATCCCCCATGGATCTGTTGCTTCATCTAATATTGTGCGCATTCTTTCATTGATAACATCACGAGAGGTTAATGATTCATCAAGTTCCAAATCCCCGATAATATTACGAAGCGTTGTCGCAGTTAAGTTTTCAATGGCTTTGATAGGATAGTTAACGCCATAGGTATAAAGTTTAGGATCTGTAATTTGGAAGAAAACTACTGTATCAATTTGCATAGTTACGTTATCTTTTGTGATAACAGGTTGTGGGTCAAAGTCTACCACTTGCTCTTTAATTGATACCTTTAACTTAACGCGGTCGATAAACGGAATTAAGAAATGGATTCCAACATCCCAAGTCACATAATATCCACCTAGTCTTTCAACAATAAAACGGTTTGCTTGTGTAACAATGGTAAAACGTGTTGCTAAATAAACAAGTACAATTAATACAACTACTAAGGCTAATATCCAGCCCATAAAAATTCCTCCTATTTTCTATTTTTTTAAAATGGATAATTAATATCTTCTAAGATAACACGCGTTCTTGAGAACATATCACGCAATGTTTTCTTGTCAGCACGTAAAATAATCATGTAAATGTCGATGAGTAGTCCAATACCTAAAGTAAAAGTGTAAAATAGCCATTTCCAGAAAAATTCTCTCAATAATATCGTAAATGGGTTAACATGTCCAACAAGCTTTAACTTCATTAATTTTCTACCAATTGAATGGCCTTTTAAGATGATCATATATAAAACGTGAAACAATAAGAATGTTCCAATGTGATAAAATATTGAAAACGCTAAGTAAGAATTACCTACACTATACGCATCAGGATAATTTTCAATGCTATACTCATCGCCTATAGCATCACGTTCAGCTCTAATTTGAGCCATTTCGTCTTCGTAGTCTTCTTGTGAAATCTCATCATTATCTAGTGCCTCATTAAGGTCGTATTCTTCTTCATTTAAAGTTATTAATTCTTCTGCACGTTCGTTTTCAAGGCGTTCATACTCTGCATATAGTGTATCAAAGTTATCTACACTATTTTGATATAAAGGCTGTGCAATTAAACTAAATGAGATACTAACAATACTAGCAATGACAATTAGATCTGCAAAAAAAGCTACAGCGCGTCTAATTAGTCCTGCATTCATAATTTAACCACGATAAGCTTGACACCTTCAATGGCTAATACTTCGACTTTTTCGTCGACCAAAACGCTATCATCTCCTGAAGTAATTGCTGTCCAATATTGGCCATCAATTTTAACTTCTCCTCGCTCACCTGGTTTAATTTCTTTTGTACATGTTGCGATTTTACCGATAAGTCTATCAGCATTCGTATTGACTAGATTTGTACGAAAGTAGTTTTTAGCAATTGGTTTGACACTTAATAACAACATAATAGATACAATAATAAATACAATAACTTGATATATTACATCAAACCCAATGATAGCTAAAATGAACGAAATTAATGCACCAATACTGAACCAAACACTTGTTAAGTCCATTGTATTAATCTCAATAAATGCTGAAATTAAGATAATTGCAAACCATAATAAGACAATTAAATCAACGTTTAACATATTACATGACCTCCCCTGGTTGGTTTAAGTCAACGATTAAGGCGTCGTCTTCCTTACTCCAAAGTGTTTTAAATTTATATGCGTTATGTTTTTCTAGATTTAATCCAGCAATTTCTGCAACTTCTTGCATGAAACGCTTGTTACATACCCTAGCGTAACTAGGTCTTACGGTAATTTTATGTCGTTTTTCATCAGGGATGGTACCGCGTTCATATTCTTGTTTGGTTACAGGTTTAATGGCAATGCGTTTTTGATCGCGGTCAATGCCTAATAGCACATTGTAGGCTCTATCAAAGTGAGCACTAGCGCTTTTATTCAGAGTAATATTTGAATTGTATATGGTAGCGATTCCTTCATTAGGCTTTTTAGATGCCCATTTAAACGCCATAATTACACCTCCATTTTTGTTTGTGTGACTAATTATAACCTTAAATTCATAAAATTACAACAATATTATTTCTAATTATTTTTTTATACACTTGCATAATTTTGTATTTCCGATATACTGGTTTAGAAATAAGAGGTGGAATTATATGGAAACACAAGCAAAAAAACTAGAAAAAGACATTATTAAAAAATATCGAAAAGATATTTGGTCAAAATTTATTAAAGGAATAAAGACGTTTAATCTATTAGAAGATGGAGATAAAGTCATGGTTGCTATTAGTGGGGGTAAGGATTCACTTCTTCTAGCTAAACTATTTCAAGAATTGAAAAAACATCCACTTGTCGATTTTGATGTTGTGTTTGTTTCTATGGATCCAGGGTATTCGGATAGTAATATTGAATTAATTAAGCATATGGCTGATAACTTAAATATCGATATAAAAATAGAACCGTATAATATATTTAAAGTGGTCAATAATATTTCTAAAGATTATCCTTGTTATATGTGTGCACGCATGCGAAGAGGGTTCTTATATAGTATGGCAGAAAAATACGGATGCAATAAAATGGCTTTAGGGCATCATTTTGATGATGTCATTGAAACAACACTATTAAATTTATTTTATTCTGGTTCGTTTAAAACGATGCTGCCTAAAGTCAGATCGAAAAATTTTGAAGGCATAGATTTAATACGACCAATGTATTTTATTAAAGAGAAAAATGTAAAAAAAGTTATGGAAAATAACGAAATCTATGCGATGGACTGTGGATGTGATGTTGCCGCTGGGCGAACAGCGAGTAAACGCGAAGAGATTAAAAATTTAATAAAAACATTAAAAGAATCCCATCAAGATATTGATAAATCTATTTTTAGAGCTGCTGCAAATGTGAATTTAGATAACATCCTAGCGTGGGAGAAAGACGGCGAAAAATACCATTTCGATGACGAATAAAACAAGCGATGTTCCACGTGGAACATCGCTTTTATTTACCTAGACAGAATTTAGAGAATAATTCGTCCAATAAGGTCGTTGATTTAGTTTCTCCAATAATATTACCTAAAGATTCCCACGCCATCTTTAAGTCGATCTCAATCATGTCAACGGGCATTAAATCATGCGCAGCATTGATGGCATCTACAAGTGATTGGGCTGTTTGTTGCATTAACGAAATATGTCGTGAATTTGATAAATAAGTTGTATCGTCTAAGTTAATGTCCCCTGATAAAAACATGTCTTTAATTTTTGTTTCTAAAGTATCAATATTAGTTTTATTGAGTGCACTTAATGAAACACTATTCTCAAATGTTGTATTTATTTTACTTTCCAAATCGATTTTATTAATGATGACAATACGCTTTTTCTCTTCGGTTAATGCCAAAAGTTTTTTGTCATCTTCTGTTAGTTCTTGGTTGTTATCTAAAACAAATAGAATTAGCTCCGCTTCTTCAATCACTGCTCGTGCTTTGTCGATACCTATTCTTTCTACAATATCTTTGCTTTCTCTAATTCCCGCGGTATCAATTAAGTGTAACATCATGCCGTTTAAGTTTATAGTTCCTTCGACAATATCGCGGGTTGTGCCTTGGATCTCAGTAACAATTGCTTTATCTTCTCTTAATAAAGCATTTAACAAACTAGATTTCCCAACATTTGGGCGACCTATGATGGCGGTTTTAACACCGTCTTTTATTACTTTTCCATCTTGTGCTTTTTCTAAAATGGTATTGATTTTATTTAATAGCTTTGCAGTTTTTGGAAGGACGATATCTGTTGTGAGTTCTTCAACATCATCATATTCAGGATAATCAATATTGACTTCGATGTGAGCGATGATATCTAGAAGTTCTTGACGCAGGTTAGATACGAGGGTATAAATTTCACCATCTAATCCTTTGTTAGCTAAAGAAAGGCTCAAGTTTGTTCGAGCATTAATAATGTCCATAACTGATTCTGCTTGTGTTAAATCAATACGTCCGTTTAAATATGCGCGTTCAGTGAACTCACCATTTTCAGCAAGTCGCGCACCTGATGTAAGTAGTGCTTGTAAGATTTTTTGTGCAACATAAGGTCCACCATGGCAATTGATTTCAATGATGTCTTCTTTTGTGAAGGTTTTAGGCGCTCTAAAAACAGTCACTAAAACTTCATCGATGACTTGATTTTTATACATGAATTTTCCATAATGAATGGTGTGAGATTTTTGCTTGCGTAGAGGTTTACCAAAAAATAATTGATCAGCAATGTCAATGGCGTCATCGCCACTCATTCGAACTATATTTATAGCACTTTGACCCAAGCTTGTTGAGATAGCAGCTATGGTATCTTTTTTCATAATTATCACCTGAAAATAGTATATCATAATTTATGGTTTTAGTGTATAATAGACACTAGGTGATTAGATGAAAAATGTATATCAATATAAGAAAAAATTGTCCTATTATCTTTTTACGTTTATCGCTGCGGTTTTAGCGATTATGGTATACGGATTGGTTGTAAATTATAATCAACTTGATCAATATTTCACGTGGTTAGAAGACTATATTTTCCATCCGTTTTTTGTTGTCCTTTTTATATATGTGTTCAATAATATTATCGGTCGATATAAAGCTAAGTTAGATAAGAAGAATCAAGAACAACGGTTTGTTGTTGAAGTATCACAAGCGGTACAAGATAAATTAGACTTACCCAAGGATGTTATTATGGATTTACGCGATGATGAAGCGTTTCAAAATGCGCTTTATCAAGCATATCAAATATACTTACATGGTGAGCGCCACTCGATAACATACCATATAATGTTGAAACCATTTAAAGAAGGTACGACAAAATATAATGTTGTCAAAGTAATCATTGAAAAAACAAGACAATTACGACAAGATAATATTGGTCAATAAATACTGTAGTTTGGAGTGGATGCTATGGCTTATCAAGCCCTTTATAGAACATATAGACCAAAAGACTTTGATGAAGTCGCAGGTCAAGAACATATAACAAAAACATTTAAGAATGCGCTATTAAATAACAAATTAGCGCATGCTTATCTTTTTAGCGGGCCAAGAGGAACTGGGAAAACTAGTGTTGCTAAAATTATCGCAAAAGCTGTGAATTGCGAACATGCCCCAGTTGCTAATCCTTGTAATACGTGTGATATTTGCGTAGGAATAACCAATAATACAATTAATGATGTTTTAGAAATTGATGCTGCATCAAATAATGGGGTTGATGAAATACGTGAACTTCGTGATAAAGTTAAATATTTACCAGGTGTTGGTAAATATAAAGTATATATCATCGATGAGGTTCACATGTTATCTATATCGGCATTCAATGCATTATTAAAAACTTTAGAAGAGCCACCAAAACATGTCATTTTTATACTTGCAACTACAGAACCTCATAAAATTCCAGCGACAATACATTCGCGGTGTCAACGCTTTGATTTTAGGGGTATCGGCATTACAGATATGTTGGAAAAATTAAAAGAAATTGCTGAAAAAGAAGCTATTGATATTAATGATGATGCACTACATTTAATTGCTGAAAGTGCTGAGGGTGGAATGCGTGATGCAATTAGCTTGCTTGACCAAGTTGTCTCATATACCAACGAGACGGTGTCGTTAGATGATGTGCATGCAATTAAAGGAACAGTATCACACGAGTCAATTATTACTATTGCTAAATCGATTGAAGACAATGAAGTTCCTAAAGCGATAGATAAGTTAGATTATTTAGTTGACCAAGGAAAAGAAGCCCATAAATTATTAGATGATATGATTAAATTTTATCGTGATATACTACTCTTTAATAATATCGATAACGAAAATCAAGATAAACTCTTATACCGCGATGAAACATTCCGTAAATTAGCGACGTCTTTAAGTAATGAAAGAGTGTTCAATTATATAGATATATTACATGATACACAACAAAAAGTAAGATATACCGCTAGTGCAAAATTGTATGTTGAACTTGCATTCGTTAAGATGGTTGATGTTGAATCTAATAAACAAATGATAGCAATAGAAAAAATTAATGAGTTAGAACGCAAATTAGATTCCCTATCGTTAGATCTAGAGGCGCAAAAATCACGAATGGGTCCTAGTGAAGATGCGCCAACCCCTTCGGCGTTTTCTGATGATGTTTCGTTTAAACCGAAAGAAAACGAAGAAGATTTAGTTGAAAGCGAAACAGTTGAAGATACAATTAAAGAAGAAGCAAAAGATGAGCAAAAAGATGAGAAAAAAGAACTACCATCATCAAAAACTGATGATGATACATATGACCCTTTAGAAAATAAGTTTATTGCCTTGTATAGAAGGTATTCTAAGAAACAGTATAAGACATTTGATATTCACTATGTAGAAGACGTTCTTAATACGGCTGACCGTGAAATAAAAATTGATATGGTCAAAAAATGGTATGATATAGAGCGTGTTGTTAACGCTGAAGACATGCAATATGCTAAGTTAATAACGGAAGGAACTTTAGTTGCAACAAACGGAGTTATGCTACTAGTTTCATATGATAGTTTTGCTATGTGCAACCGGTTGATGAGCAAAGAGCTAAAAGCAAACATCTTACGATTACTTGAACGATATTTTGACCGTCAACTTATGTTTATGGCATTGCCTAATGAAGTATGGGAGTCAATTTCTGCAGAATTTGTTAAAAAGTTTAGAAAAAAACAAGCGGCTGATGATTTCATTACATTGACCAAAATAGATCATCCTCGACTTGTTGAAATACCCAATCATAATGAAGACTATAAAGATGTCGAATCAGATAGTGTAAAAGAAGCTAAAACATTATTTGGCGACATTGTAAAAGTAAAAAAAGAAGGAGAATGATGTATGA
>CAZXSS010000017.1:4718-27094 GCA_964643385.1 uncultured Candidatus Izemoplasmatales bacterium | reverse complement strand
CTGCTTTTTCTACACTTGATTTAGTCACAGGAACGAGTAATGCATCAAACGCTAACGCGTCTTTAATTAATTTATCCGTTTCTTCTTTTGAAAATCCGTATAGGTTTAATAAGTGTTCCGTTGTTTGCGTAAAAAGACCAAGAAGTTGTGCTTTTTTGTCTTCATCTTTGTAATAACTCGTATCTGGCAAGAATAAGTTCGCAGCCCCAAAATATAAAATTTGATTGTTGCTATTCATAAAATCTTGCATCACGTTGAACCCAAATGGGAGTTCAATTGATTCTAGTGTTAACGCCTTGAACGCATGTTCAAGGTCATTTAGAGTCTTAAGCGAATCAATCTTGCTTAAAATGCGCTCAAATGGTTTCGTTCCGAGTGAATTCCGCTTTTCAAAATTGTTCGTCATCTGATACAGTTTGATATATTTCTTTAAATTGTCATTTAACTCCGATGGATCTTTCTCCCATTCAGATGTTAAATCCATAAGTGTTTTTTCAATGTCTAAATGGAGTTCTAAAAACGCGGATACAGCGGGTTGATCTCCTGGTATTTTTGCTGTTTTAAGCCACTCATCATTAACGGCTTCGTAAAAATTAGTTTTTATTTTTTCTTTATTCATGTCATCACCTCTTTAAATATTGTACCATTTTTTCCTTATAATGCGTTATATAATGACTATAGGTTTTATCTTTTTTTGATGTGGTATTAGTTAATCAATATATAACTGGGTTAAAACCTCGTTAGTTTCTAAAACGATGATCTCTAAAATGTCATTACTGTCCATATAAGACGAATCAACTTCAACTGATTCTTCATAGGGATCCAGTTCAACGGTAAACGCACCATCATACGTTGTGAGTGCTAGGGTGAGAGGCTCCCCTTCATAGATGACGTTGTTATCATTAATAAACCGATACATTATAGTTGCTGTCTCATCATCAATATCATACCCGGTAATATCAGCCCATAAGCCTGGATATGCATTTTTTACCGTAGAATGAAAGCCAGTTTTTGTTGATGTTGCTTTAAAAACGCCTGACTTAACATAATCATAGGTATCAACACTGTCACTACCTTTAATGTAATAATAGATATCGAACTCAACATTAGGTGGAAGCTTATCAATAACAAAGGCTTCTAGTTCAAGATATTCTCCGTTATACATATCCTCTTTAATGTCTATTTCTACTGTATCATAAACAAGATTAAAATCTCGGTAAAACAACTCGATGGATAACCCTTCAATTAATCGTTTGGGATCCATGGATGTAAAATCCACGACTATGAAAGGAGAATATATCTTTTCGTCTTGTGCAAACTGACCGAGCTGATAGCCTAGTAACTCCATTAGATCTAAACGCGTTCCTTCTGGCCAGTCTCTTTGATTATATGCTTCAATATCCATTGTTAGCCATGCCAGTGTATCTACCATATTGCTATCATGGTGTGTCATTGAATTTACTTTGCCTATCGCCATCTCATTGCCATGTGAAAAGACTTGGCAATGATGTAACACAGCTTCTTCTGAAGTGATTTTGAAGACATGCTCGTTTAATGCTTCTTCCTCACCTTCTTTTCGCTCAACTAAAATGTATTATGAAGTATAGTACTTTGAATCGATGATATAAACATCAAAACAAAGATTTCTTGTAAATGGTGAGTAGGTGTAATTGGTAAATGTTATATCGGCATATTGTGCTCTTTGAATATCTTCGCCATCATGGCGACCAGTATTAAAACTGATATGGCTGTTTTCTTCTTTATCTTCAGGATTGCTTTTTTCTTCGCAACCCATAAGTATAAAGACAATTACAAGCCCAAGTAATAGTTGCTTAAGCATCAAATCCCCATCCTTTTAAGTGGTTTTTATCCCATGTCTATCAATAAAATATTATCATATAGATAGATGATTTTGAGGTACTATTTGAATATTCAAAAGAATTGATTTAATCCCTTATCTCAAATAAAAAACAAGGGTTTCTTGGATTCAAGATTCCCTTGTTTCATAGTTAGAATTGAAAACTACTATGCTAGTGTATGTATGGCGTACAAAATTCTATTTATTCTGCTTCTTTTTGATATACACGAACATAGTCAACTTCCATTAACACTGGTGCATCAAATAAACTATCGGGTGGTAAAGCGCCATTATCAAACGACTATTTTCAACGCGCGCATTTTCTTCGCGGTAATATTGTGCCTCATTATTTCCCCAACCGTTTAATCCATATTGTGATCCTGTCCCTAACTAGAATGCCCATTTATCTAAATCAACACCATATGTGTTGAGATTGTCGCCTTCCCCTGTAAAATCATCACACCACGTTAGCTCATAGCCTTCATATTGATATTCACAATTTCCTATATCATCAATGATGTCGGTGTCATCGGATGTATTGTCATCATTATTGCCAATATTGGTTTCTATACATGCGACTAAGAAAACCAAGAAAAATACCATTACTATACCTTGAATATATTTCTTCATATTGCCTCCATAAGTTTATAATTGTTTCTTATAATAACATACAAATTTTTTTACAATACAATAGAATAAATATACCCAAAACTATCATTCCTTAACCTTAAAACCTATATTATCACTAGCTTCTATTATATTACAGGCTGCTAAGTTTAATGTAATAAGTCCAATGATAATATGCTTAATTATTTTTTAATGTCAATTTAGACCAGTCTGCGTTTTTTTCCGTTGCACCAAGACTTAAATACCATATACTCAATCATAAATGATGCCCTTTTCAATACAGGGTACACACTTAAAAAACGTAGCTAACAGTCCCTGCTAGCAAAGCTTAGGTTTTATAGTTGCTCATCTCATAGATACTATTATGACGTGGTCATTTATAGTAGACGCTTTCCTCGGTATTTACATTTAATTATTAGACGACTAGGTACAGATTCATTAAAAAAAATGGAGCCCAGTAATTAGGTTCCATTTTTAAAATTTATTTGTTATATATCAACCACATTGTACGCTTAGTCTTCTAGTCCGTAGTAAGACTTTCGATATCGATCTTGGCGATCTATGATAATATCTTTTGATGCGATGTTTTGATCTTTTAGAAATCGTATCAAATCATGATGGAATACTTCACTACCAGCAATATAAAATATAGTATTTTCTTGATAAAGATATGGCTTAATAGCGTTATAAAATGCACTTCTATTTGAAGTATAAATCATCTCAACATATGAATCAAATACTGTTTGATATAGGTTAGTACGATGGCGATCTACGTTGATACTCACAAGACTTTTAACGCCTTCTTTGTTTTCTTGGTATTCTTCAAACAATCCTTTATAAGTAACAATACCTACTCCCATTGATAAGAGGACGATATGTTTATTATTCCTTAACAAAGGGCAATCATGTCTAACATCATAAAGATACATCATATCACCAATTTTTAAATTGGTAAGTTTCTTCTTAAATAAACTCTTGCTTCCAGGTATACGACAGGTAAAATCAAATGTATCATGTGTACAATTAAGGATTGTCATATGTCTTACATAGCTATAGTCAATGATGCCTTTTTTCTTAAATTCAGAAAAAGCAAATAGTCCATTACTACCGGGCTCCCAATGAAGATTATTCGGTTTTTTAAAACGGTATGTCTTTGTAATTGCATCAACGTCAATAATGTCTATAAGGTAAATTTTATGTTTCTTTTTAAGGCGATGTCTAATCTTATTAAGCAGTATTCTCATCATACCCCATCTTTCATTAACTACATTTATTTTTTTATGACTTCGTTGTTTATATCATAGTGCTTTAATGAATAAAAAGTTAACTAACTGGTGATTACTCATAAATACTATATCAAATACGTAAGTGTATTTGGATTATAATAATAATTTTTATAAATAAGCATTGTTACACTTTGGTTAACTCAAAATAAAAACCCTAAAAGTGTTTTGCTATAATTACAGATTATTAGTTGTCGTTAGTTATGATACAGGTCATTATTATTAATGCTAAAAGACGATATATTATATTTTAAAATGTGCTTTTTATATAAACAATCACACCTATATTGTGAGATAGGTGTGATTGTTTTATGTGTTTTTGATTATTTGTTTGATATTTGTAGGTAAGAGATCGTATACTTTATTGAAGTTGCTAGCTAAATCTTTACTCGTGTGCGCATCGGATCCAATGGTTATAATGCGACCACCAAGTTCCACAAAACGTTTCACTAAATCAAATTTTGGATAGATACGGTCTTCGTATCTGAATCCCGATGTGTTTATTTCAATGCCTTTATTTTTTTCTATAAGTGTATTTAAAATTGTATCTAAAAGGGGTTGATAGTCATCGATATCATAATCTTTTTTTGTTATGTACCGGGTAAAATAATCTAAATGTCCGAAAACATTGAATTTGTCAACGGATTCTACTGCGTCTAAACAGGCTTCAAAGTACATAGTGTGTGCTTCTTTGATGGTTTTGTCATCATAAAACTCATGGGTATATAAATCTTGTTTATTCACATAGTGAATAGATAGAATGACAAACTCAAAGGGATACCGGTTTAAAAACGCATTGATTTCTTCTTTCATGTGCGTTTGATAGCCCATTTCTACCCCTAAAGTCATGGTGATATCTTTGGTGTTGGTTTTGACTTTATTAAACGCATCAATGTAAGCATCATAATCAATTGGGGGTATTTGGAAGGTCGGATGTCCGGCATCTAAATCCACGTGATCGGTAAATACAAGGTGGGTAATACCTTTTTTTCTTGCTTCATCGACATAGTCTTGGAAGGTAACCGTTGGATCTGCGTCTGGTGAATAACTTGTGTGCATGTGTGAATCTTTAATAAATGTCATTGGCGTCTTTTTCCGAGTTCTTGATAGATGGAATCTAGGGAGATACCTTGATTCACCATAAGCACTAAGCTGTGATAAAATAAGTCACTTAGTTCATAGATGGTTTCTTCGTTATTATTTTTTGAGGCAATGATGACTTCACCAGCTTCTTCCGCAATTTTTTTTAAGATTTTGTCGATGCCTTCTTTAAATAGATAATTGGTATACCCTTTATCTTTAGATTGTTTTTTATCTACAATGACTTGATATAGAGCATCAAGTTTAATGGTTGGTTCGGTATTGTCAATGAGGGTTCGGTAAAAACATGATTGATTGCCGGTATGGCATGCGGGACCTTCTTGGATGACTTGGGCAAGTAAGGTATCTTGGTCGCAATCATAACCTAATTTTTTTAAGGTTTGGGTATTTCCTGATGTCTCACCTTTAACCCAAAGGGTTTCTCTTGAACGTGAATAAAAGGTTAAGGTTCCTGTTTCGATGGTTTTGGTGTACGCTGCATCGTTCATATATGCAAGCATAAGGACTTGATTGGTTTTGTAGTCTTGGACGATGACAGGGATTAAGCCATCTTTATTATAGGTTGGTTTCATTTACATCACTGCTTTCTAATCGAATATCTATATTGTTTGATTTTAAGGTTTCTTTTAGTGTGTTAATGTTGATGGTGTTAAAGTGGAAAACACTGGCAGCCAAATATCCATCTGATGTGGTTTGTTTTGCAACATCAATAAAGTCTTGGATGCAGCCGGCACCACCTGAGGCTATGACTGGGACGTTTACTGCCTTGGTTACTTTTTTAAGTAAGGGAATATCAAAGCCCGTTTTCATCCCGTCTTGGTCGATACTATTAACAACGAGTTCACCTGCTCCAAGTTTAACCGCTTCTTTAGCCCAGGCAATGCCTTCTAAATTTGTTTCAATACGCCCGCCGTGTTTAAAGACTTTATAGACACCGTTTATTAAGGCAATATCCATTGAGACAACAATGCACTGTGACCCGAATTTTGTGGCAGCGGTTTTAATCAGGTCAGGGTTATCAATGGCAGCACTATTGAGTGAGACTTTATCAGCGCCTTGATTAAGGACGTCTCTAATATCATCGATGGTTCTTAAGCCTCCGCCGACTGAGAACGGGATATTGATTTCTTTGGCGACTTGTCTCACAAAATCGATATCAATATTACGGCGTTCATTAGAGGCTGTTATATCGTAAAACACAAGTTCATCGGCACCTTCTAAACTATAGCGTTTAGCAAGTGTAGCTGGGTCATCGACATCTTCAATAAGCGTGAATTGTTTGCCTTTAACAACTCGGCCGTTACGTACATCTAAGCAGGGGATGATGCGTTTTGCAAGCATGATAATGCCTCCTTTAAAGTAAATGCATTCACGTATAATGCTTTACCGACGATTGCGCCGTAGACATTTAAATTATTGAGTATCGTTATTTCATTTAAATCATGTACACCGCCTGAGGCGATGACATTTAAGTTGGTTTTGGTCATTACCTCTCTTAAGAGCGTAATATTTGTGCCTGCCATCATCCCGTCTTTACTGATATCAGTAATAACGACCGTGTCAATCCCAACAGATTCTAGTTCTTGTGCAACGGTTACAAGCGGTTTATCTAACGTGTTTTGCCAGCCATGGGTTGTGACAAATCCGTTATTTGCATCAAGCGATACCACGATTTTACCAGGATATTTTTTGATTAATGGTTTTAATTGATCTAAGTTAAGTAGCGCGAATGTTGAGACAATCACACGGGTTACACCTAGGGCTAGATAGGATTCAATTAATTCAGTTGAACGAATCCCACCACCAACTTGAATATTTATTGGGACGTTTTTGACAATCGATTCGATGGTCTTTTGATTGTTTTTTGTGCCGGTTTCGGTACGGTCTAAATCGATGATATGGAGCCAAGACGCGCCGTCTTGATAAAACTGTTTCGCGATGGTTAACGGATTATTATTGTAGGCTTCTGCGGTTGTGAAATCGCCTTTTTTTAGTCTGACGACTTGTCCGTTTTTGATATCAATTGCGGGAAATAAAATCATGCGATTTCCTCCTTAATATTGGTAAGTAATTTTAGGCCAATCAGGCCACTTTTTTCTGGATGAAACTGCATTCCAATGACATTATTTTTTCTAACAATCGCAGGAATCATTCCTCCGTATGTTGTGGTAGCGATGATATCTTCTTGAAAGGCTTCTGCTTTAAAGGAATGAATGAAATAGACATAATCGCCATTATTGATGTTAGTGACGATAGAATCGTTTTTTGTAATTGTTAAATCGTTCCATCCCATGTGTGGGATTTTATAGTGTGTATCAATCTTTCTTACAGTGCCTTTTAAAAAGCCAAATCCTGATGTTTTACCAAATTCAAGTCCTGTTTCAAAAAGTAACTGCATGCCTAAACAAATACCGATTAACAGTTTTCCTTGGTTGACATGGTTCTTTATAAGGACATCTAACCCGCTATCAATAAGATCATCCATCGCATCTTTAAACGCGCCAACGCCTGGTAAGATAAGGACGTCAGCTTGTTTAATCACAGAAGGGGTATTTGATAGGGTCACATCAACCCCTGCGCGTTTGAAGCCATTTAAAACAGAGGTGATGTTGCCGAGTTTGTAATCAATGACGACAACCATTAGAGTGATCCTTTAGTTGAGCGTACGGTGTTGCTAGTAATTTGTACTGCGTCATTAATGGCACGTCCAACACCTTTAAAGATGGCTTCAGCTTTATGGTGGTCATTACTGCCGTATAGTACGTCGATATGTAAGGTGACCGCTGCATTCATGGCTAAAGCGTAGAAAAACTCACGAATGTTTTCTAGTGATAAACTCCCAATCGTGTCTCTAGTAAATAGCGCGTTATAAACAAGGGTTGCACGGTTAGATATATCTAAGGTAGTCCGTGCTAGGCTTTCATCCATTGGGGTGAAATTTGAGGCAAATCGTGTGATGCCTTTTTTATCTTTTAAGGTTTCTTTTAATGCTTGACCTAGTACAATGCCAACATCTTCTACGGTGTGGTGGTCATCGACATCGGTATCCCCTTTGGCATCAATAATAAGATCAATGCCTGCATAATAAGCAAATGCGGTTAACATATGATCAAAAAATGGAATACCGGTATTAATGGTGATGTCTTGATTACCATCAAGGTTTAATGTGAGATTGATGGTGGTTTCTTTGGTTTTACGTGTTATATTAGTTTTTCTCATAGTCAAGGACCTCCTTAAGTGCAGTTAATGTTTTTTGCATGACTTGTTCTGTGCCAATTGAGATACGGTAGGTGTTATTATTGAAACTTCTAATTAAAATACCGCGTTCTAATAATCCAGTATATAAATCTATATTGCTTTTTATAAAGATAAAGTTTCCTTCACTAGGTACCGCATTTAGTCCCATATCAATACATGCTTGATAGAATGAATCACGGGTTTTTATGGTTTCTTCGATAAAGGCATTAAACGTCGATTCTTTATCTAAAGCGTTCATTCCAAGTTGTAAAGACAACCCGTTGACGTTATAAGGAAGTTTTACACTCAGTAAAGTATTAATAAGCTGTTGATTACCACTCATGAAGCCGAGCCTTGCATACGCGAGTCCGTATGCTTTAGAGAAGGTTCTCGCAACAAGCAAGTTGGGATAATTTGGACTTTCTTCTAACAAACTTTCTTTTTCTTTGGCAAATTCCATATACGCTTCATCCAAAACAACCAGTGCGTCAGTTTGATTGAGTAATTTTATGATGTCTTGTTTTTTAACGAGCGTGCCTGTAGGGTTATTTGGGGTACATAAAAAGATAAGTTTGGGATTTACTATTTGTGCTTTAGCAATTAGTTTATCAATTGATTGTGTGCCGTCAGGCTCTGTATTAATCGCAACATAATTGGCATCATATAATGTAGCATAAATAGGATACATAGAAAACGACGGGGTAAATGTTAGAATCGTTTCACCAGGATTTAAAAAGGTTTTAACGGTTAAATCTAGCAGTTCAGTAGAGCCGTTTCCGATGATGAAGTTATCTCTAGTAAGGGTGTACTTCTTCGCAAGTTTATCTCTAAGTGGATTGCCTAAGGCGTTTGGATAACTCGCGAAGTTTTCTTTGATGGCAACGGTATCTTGAAATAAGTAATTACGTGTTTCATTTGCGTTTAAAACGATAGGAACATCTATTTGATCAGCTTTGTACGGTTTTAAAGCGTTCAATGATTGTTTTATGTTCATGATTCAAACCGCTTTCTTATCGCTTCAGCATGAGCCGTTAGGCCTTCTTTTTCCGCGATATTTATTATCGAATCTTTAACGTCTTCTAAGCCTTGTTTAGTGTAATTAATAATAGAGGTTCTTTTAATGAAATCATAGACCCCTAAAGGAGAACTAAAGCGCGCTGATGTGTTAGTAGGAAGCGTGTGGTTTGGACCGGCGTAGTAATCACCTAAGGCTTCTGGTGAATAATTCCCTAAGAAGATGGCCCCAGCGTTAGTAATATTTTCTACAAGCATGTCATTATTCGGTGTCATCAGTTCTAAATGTTCTGGCGCAATTTTATTGATAACATTTATGGCTTCTTGATCAGTATTTACTAATATAGCTAAACTATTTTCAGAGAGCGAAGTGCGCGCTATCGTCTTACGAGATAATGTTGCAAGTTGGGCATTTAAAGCTTGATTTACTTTAGCAAGTAACGATTCACTTTGGGTGATGAAGAATACACGTGCACTTTCGTCATGTTCTGCTTGGCTTAATAAATCGCTAGCTATATAATTAGGGTTTGCATCAACGCTTGCGTAAATACAAATTTCACTCGGTCCTGCAATCATATCGATACCAACAAACCCATATACCTCTTTTTTTGCGGCGGCAACGTATTTATTCCCTGGCCCAACAATTTTATTGACAGCGGGTATACTTTCTGTTCCGTAAGCTAAAGCCGCAATCCCTTGGGCGCCGCCTACACGGTAAACTTCGTTGATGCCGCATAGTTTTGCGGCAGCTAAAATGGTTTGATTGACAGACCCATCTGGGCTTGGCGGGGTAATCATGACAAGTTCTTTAACGCCTGCAACGCGCGCAGGAATGGCATTCATAAGTACCGTTGAAGGATAGGCAGCTTTACCGCCTGGAACGTAAATACCAACGCGGCCAATGGGTGTGACTTTTTGGCCAGTAATTTGGTCTTTATTGCCCGTTGACATGTATCCTTCTTCTATTTGATTTTTATGATAGGTTTCAATGGATTGATACGCTATTTTTAAATCATTAATGAGGGTTTCATCACTTTTTGTATAGGCTTCATCAATGGTTGATTGTTTGATACGTAAGGTTGTTAACTCAGCATTATCATACATTTTGGTATAACGAATGAGGGCCTTATCTTTATCCTTGCGTACACCATCAATAATCGTTCGCACTTGTTTTAGGGTTCCTTCATCGATAAATGCGGCATCTTGCTCTACTTTCATAAATGAGGTGTAATCTAGTGTATTAAGCATTGGTATCGACTCCTTTTTGTAAATTGTTGGTGATTGTTTTTATTGCGACGTTCTTTAAACGATAACTGGCTTTATTAGCGATTAAGCGGCTGCTAATATGGACAATATCGTCAAATACATTTAGTCCGTTGGCTTTTAAGGTGTTTCCTGTTTCATAAATATCAACAATGACATCACTTAACCCAACGAGGGGTCCAAGTTCTACAGACCCATTCAGTTTAATGATATCGACCTGAGTGTTGGTTTTTTTAAAATAGGTTTTAGCGATTTTAGGATATTTAGTAGCAACTTTTAAGGGATTTGCTTGTATCATTACTGAATTATTTATCCCAGCAACAACCATTTTACACTGTCCTAATGATAAATCTAACAACTCATAGATATCTTTATCTTCTTCTAAAATATTGTCTTTTCCGATGATTCCGATATCACATACCCCTTCTTCTACATACGTAATAACATCAGTAGGTTTGACAAGAAAGTAAGTGAAATTATTTTTTTTATCTTCAATGATGAGTTTACGCGTGTTGGTATTTTTAGGAACGATGTAGCCAGCTTTCTTTAATAATGCAAAAACCTCTTCAGCAAGTCGCCCTTTAGGAAGTGCTATGTTTAATGAATTAGTCATTGAGTGTCACCTCTTCTATAAATGTGTCCATATCTAGACTGAACCCTAACGCTTTGGTTGGTTGTCCATATGTTTTTGTTAAGGTATCGTAGCGCCCACCGCGAAGAATATCAGTTTTTATGTTGTCGGTGTAGCCCTTAAAAATCGGTCCGTTGTAGTAATTATATTGATGCATAAGTGTTAAATCAATGACGACAGTATCTTTGGCTTTTGCTTTAATATCTAATAGTGTTTTAAGTTCTACAGCAAGTCGTACATCAAGATTCAACTTTTGAATCCAGTGGAGCAGTTCATACCCGTGTGTATCTTTTTCAAATAAATCGATAAGTAACGTTTTATAGCTTGTTTTGGTTGATGTTTTAAGAATGGTTTTAAGTTCTGGTAAGTTTTTATTCATGATTAAAGTTTTGATCGTTTTTAGTGTTTCCGTTGGAACATCGAGATTGTCTAATAATACATTAACAAATGCTTGGTTTCCAAGTTCAATAACAAGCGGTAAGTTAAAGGTGTCAAAAAGTGTTTCTAATGTTTTAATTAATGTCAGTTCATTATTATTTACGTCATTTCCTAATAGTTCAACACCGTATTGACGGGTGACTGCGATATCATTGTTGCCGTTATAACTATAGACATTGTCTAAATAATAAAGTGCTAAACTTTCATCTTGATCAATCATCTTCGTCACTTGGGCAATGATATTGGTCGTAATATCTGGTTTAAGTAATAACATATTTCCACTTAAGTCTTGTACTTTGACAAAGGTACGCATATCAAACTGCGGATTATTCTGCATAAAATGATCGTATCGTTCAAAGTCATCAACTTCTACTTTTATCAAATTATTTTCTTCTGAAAATTGCTCAATGGTTTTTAAAATATTGTTACGTTTTTTAATGCGTGTGAGTTCTTCTTTTACTGTCATGATTATCATCCTTTCAAAATTAAAAAAGCTAGGTGCATGCACCTAGCTTTAATCGTTAGATACAAACACATTATCAAAAAGGGGTTTGTATCTATATATAATATAGTATCAAACCTTATAGTTTATAATGATGATGTGCTTGTAAAAATATAAATAATGTCATAATTATCGCCTGCACTTTACTAAAGTATAGTGGTATAGTAACATAACATATTTTTAAATGCAAGGATTTTTACTTATGTTTTTTATCAGTAAAAAAATGACACAAATATTATTCATTTTTCGCTCATAACATAAGTAAAATGTGCTACTATGAATAGTATATAAGTGAAGAGGTGTAGTATGACAAAAAAACCGATTATTATTGATTGTGACCCAGGTATTGATGATGCGCTAACACTTTTTTTAGCGTATGCTCGTGATGAGCTTGACCTAAAAGGAATAACTACCGTATCAGGTAATGTATCCATCAATAAAACCACAGCAAACGCACTTAAGATTGTAGAGTTTTTGGAAAAAGACACACCAGTTGTTCGTGGTTCAAGTAAGCCAATAGAGGGTAAAACAGTACATGCTGAACACGTTCATGGAGAAAGTGGCTTAAAAGAGATTGTTTTACCTAGCGAAACACGGGCCGCCTTAGAAGACACAAGTCGGTTTTTATATGACATGCTTAAAGCCTATCCTCACGAGCTTGAAATTATTGCGATTGGTCCACTCACAAATATTGCAAACTTATGTCTAGCGTATCCAGAAAGTATTGCCTTGATTAAGCGACTAATCATTATGGGTGGTGGTCACCGGTTTGGTAATGTCACACCAGCAGCTGAGTTTAATATTTTTGCAGATGCAAAAGCCGCAGAAATAGTTTTCAATCAAGCCATTGATATCCATGTGATTTCATTAGATGCAACAATGGATGAAGGCTTATCAAAAGAAGATGTAGAATCATTATTTACAAGTAGTAATAAAATAACAGACTTGATAAAGGCATTATTACTCACTTCAATCGCAACAGAAGGCTCGCATTTCCCTCCCTATGCATTTGTTCATGATGCTTTAGCACTTTTTTACACACTTGATAGTGATGTTGTAAGGGGCGAGTATTATCCAATTAGTATTGAAACAGAAGGCAAATATACGTACGGTAGAACGGTAGTTGATATATTCGGTGTCACAAACAAAACAAAACGTTTTTTTAGTACAGGGATTAATAAAGCACGGTTTATCAAATTATTGAAAGAAACAATAAGGTATTATAATTAATAACTAGTGAAATAAAAAAAACGGCTAAGCCGTTTTTCTTATGCATCTTTCTTTAAATCTTCCATATGGTCGGGTTCTGTTTTCACTACATCTTCTTCTTTATAGATGGTGGTATAAATCCGGTACGTTACTGCGTAGGTGAATAAAAAAGCAATGGCAGTGAGTAAGGTATATCCTGCAGTACTGAGTGGTCGCGCACCAAAAATATAAAATATAAATGCGATAATTGTGAGTGCGGAGAAAATATAAAACAAAGATTGTAATAAGGTGTAAAGTAATTTCAGGGATTTTTTCATAGGCAACTCCTTTAATTGATACTTTATTTTAACATAGGATATCTAGTTGGCAATAAAAAATAAATATTACTTAAATCATAGTTTAATAATGTGAAATCATTGCTTGCTAGGATGTTTATTTAGCGATAACAACACGGTTTCTTCCTCGAGTTTTGGCTCGATACATAGCGTCATCCGCTTCTTTTACCCATGCATCTTTGGTAATTGATTTTGTATATATAGCTCCACCAAGAGAAATTGTGACATTAATCGGTGTGATGTCATCGATGAATGTTGTGGCTTCTTGAACTAAAATGCGCAGTTTTTCGGCAACCATTTGAAGACTTGGCCGATCAATATTACGAAGTAAAACAATGAATTCTTCTCCCCCGTAACGGCCGACAAAATCATGTGAACGCACATTTAAAGCTAGTGTTTTAGCAATCATTTTTAAAACCTGATCTCCTGCTTGATGACCGTAGGTATCGTTTACATGTTTAAATAAATCAATGTCAATAAAAAGTATTCCTAAACCAATATCAAAGGTATTGGCTTCTTCGATACTCATTTCGATTTGGTAGTCTATAAAATCACGGTTATAAAGCTGTGTTAATGCATCAATACTAGAAGACTCTTTAAGTTTTCTGTTTTCTTTATAAAGTTTGGCTTTAGATGATACATCAGTAAAAAATTCAATGCCTTTTACTTTCCCATCTGTCTCATCAAGGAAAGGAATCGTTTTAACATTCACAGGAACACGGTAGCCTTTTTTATGGTGTAAGTATACAGTAGCTTCATTGATGACACCGCGTTCTATGGTGTCTTGTAAAGGGCATCCGTTGTGGCATAAGTGAACACCTTCTTCGGTAACATGTCTTAAAATATTGTCATAACAATAATGACCGACAACGTCTTCTTTTGTGTAACCGGTGATTTTCTCGCATATATCGTTCCAATAGATTATCTTGCGGTTTTCATCAACCATATAGGCTGCTTCGAATAATGCGTTCAAGAGCTGTTTAGGGTCCATAGGGTGTCCTCATTTAGGAATAGTATCTCCTTTTTATATTTATTATAACAGTATATATAACTAATTAACAATTTATTATTTTGCTTAACAAACCAATAGGTGGTAAAATAGTGCTGAGATACGTATCTACCCCTATCCCTAAGGCGGTGTCACGCATGCAAGTTATTACAGACATTATTACCAACATCGTGTTGCTTTTTGGTTTGGTATTTATTCTTGATTTAATGAACCGAAGCATTAATATTAGAAATTGGATTATTCGATTACTTAGCGGTATTTTTATTGGTTTAATTACGATTGTCATAATAATGACCGCATGGGAAATGCGCACTGGTGTCCTTTTTGACACACGAACTGTCATGATTTCTGTAACCGCATTATTCTTTTCACCGCTTGTTTCTATACCAGCAACGATTGTTCCGGTGATCTACAGAATCCTTATTGGGGGGAGTGGGGCACTTCCAGGGGTTTTGTCGCTTTTATCTGCTTTTACCATTGGAATAATTTGGAAATATTATCTTCATTCTAAACTCAATATGAATAAATATCTCGAGTTTTATCTATTCGGGGTAATTGTTCATATTTTTATGTTACTTTCACTGTTCACGTTGCCTTATCCAGAAAATATTAGTACGGTCCAAGAAGTTAGTCTAACAATTATAATTACATTCCCACTAGCAGTGATGCTTCTTGCAATTGCAATTGTCAACCATGAACAACGCATTGATGATCGCGTTTCGCTTAAGAAAAGTGAAAAGAAATATCGGTCTTTGGTAGATAATAGTAAATTAGGTATCATTCAGTATAACAATGAAGGAATCATTGATGTTGCCAATCAAGCATTCGCCGATATTTTAGAGACTAAAAAAGAATTACTTATCGGTCTTGATATGCGCAAGCTTAACAACCATGATTTAATTGCTAAAATGACTACCTCTTTAAACGGTACACAAAGCATCTTTGAAGGGAATTATACATCAGTTATATCGGGCAAAACCTTTCCAACACGTGTACAATTTTCTCCAATTATTGAAGGCGATATTATTATTGGTGGTATTGGGGTTATCGAGGATCTTACTAAAGAATACGAAAGCAAAAAACGTATGCGAGAACTTATGCAAGAAGATGCACTCACTAAACTATTAAACCGTAATGCGTTTGATATGTTTTTACTTGATAAAAAGCAAAAAATAACCTACCCTGTAACCATTGTAGTGTTTGATATTAATACCTTTCAGATTATCAATACTTCCTTTGGGTATGATACAGGAAACGAAGTCTTAAAAAGCATCGCTAGGATATTCAAACAAAATGTTAAGAATAGTGATTTCATCCATGTTTACCGTACTGGTGGCGATGAATTTTCATTAACTATCGAAGGCAAAGAACGAAAAGATGCCAAAGCGATTATCAAATCGCTCAGTAAAAAATTAAATTCTATTGATCGGTTTAGCTTTGATTTGAATATTAGTTATGGATATAGTACAACCTATAATAAACATATGTCTTTATCAGAAACCTTTAATGAGGCATTAACAAATATAAATACGAGTAAAATTTATGATGGATCAAGTATTTCTAAAAAGACCATTGATGTCATTATGACGACATTATTCGAAAAAAGTAAACGCGAAAAAATTCATTCAGAACGTGTTAGTAGGGTTGCTAAAAATATCGCAAAAATGTATCGTTTAGGCACAGCGTTTACCAACCGTGTTGCACTCGCCGCACGACTTCATGATATAGGTAAGATTAATATTACGGAAGACATTTTAGATAAACCAGGAAAACTTACCGCAAAAGAACGTGAAAAGATACATAAGCATCCAGAATCCGGATTTAAAATCTTATCATCGGTTACAGAATATTTAGATATCGCCAATATCGTGTTATCGCATCATGAGAACTACGATGGATCTGGTTATCCTAAAGGTGTTAAAGGGCATGACATTCCACTTGAAGCGCGGATTATTGCTGTGGCTGATGCTTATGATGCCATGACTGAACAGCGAACTTATAGAGATCCAATGACAAAAGCTGCTGCCATTAAAGAACTTCAAGCATGCAGTAACACTCAATTTGATTCTGATGTTGTCGATAAATTTATCCAGTACATAAAATAAGCCACCGCAAAAAATGCGGTGGCTTATTTTTTTACACATGATCGATATTGGTATTTTGTGATACTTCATTTGATAATGTCATTAAATCATTTTCTGTTAATTTATGGATGTCATCGATACCGTGTGAACGTGCAAGCATCATAAGCTCACTGGCAGTCCCTTTTGCAAAGTTTGCATAGCGTTTAGCAGCACTATCAATATCAATTAAACTTCTTAACGCTTCATCTTGGGTCGCGATACCAACAGGACATTTTCCGGTATGACAAACACGTGATTGTAAGCAGCCAATGGCAATCATTGATGCGGTGGCAAGTGCTATAACATCAGCACCCAATGCTAATCCTTTAGCAACGTCGGTACTATCTCTAAATCCGCCTGTAGCGATTAAGGTAACATTGGCTTTGTGTTTATTTAACACCTTTCTTGCTCTCGGTATGGCAAAAACGGCTGGAATACCAACATTGTCTTTTAAAAATGTTGGTGAAGCGCCTGTTGCACCCCCACGACAATCGATGGTGATGAAATCTGGGTCGGCTTGTAATGCGAGGTCTAAGTCTTCTTCTAAATGACTTGTGGCGATTTTAATGCCAACTGGTTTGCCTTCTATAACTGATCTTACCTTTTTAACTAAGGCGATAAGGTCACCTATAGAATCAACCCCCGTGAGCCGGTTTGGTGCCGTGGATGGTTCTCCTGGGTTTATGCCGCGAACTTTAGCCAGTTCAGCGGTCACTTTATTGGCAGGGAGTTCACCACCAACACCAGGTTTTACCCCTTGACCAAATTTTAGTTCAACCGCGTTTGCTTGTTTCATGACGTCTTCATCATACGTAAATGCGGCGGTTCCATGTTCATAAATATAATATTTAGCTGCCTCTCTTGATTCAGGAATCATCCCGCCCTCACCTGATGCCATCGCTGTTTGTGCAAGCGCAGTGCCTTTTGCAAGAGCGATTTTTGCTTCTTTTGATAATGCACCATAAGACATATGAGAGACAAAGAAAGGCAAATCAATGGTTAGTGGATGTTTGGCTTTCGGACCAATCGTCGTTTTAAGATTAACCTCAGCATCTTTATCTAAAGGCATACGGTTTAACTGATTGGCTTTAAAGAGTAAGGTTTTAAAGTCAGGGAATGTTTCTAAAGTACGCATGGCACTTTGTCTAATATTCGGATTTTCAGCTAGATCTTTGATATGACCATATTTATTATCGAATGGGACATCAGAAGATGAGACCTCTGGTATCGCTTTTTTTACAATACCGTTATCTTTGAACTTAGCATAATAATGTGAGCCATCGCAAAATGGTTTGTTTTTAGAGTTTCCGCACCGACATAATGAATAGTGTTCCTCTGATTCTGGATCGTCTTCAGCAAGTAAATCAATAAAGCCTTCAATACGGTACGGACTATCTTCACTAATCTTAATTTTAGGTTCATCATGATAACTTGTAAATCGTTTACCGTCAATTTCATAACTTAGTGCGCCTGATGGGCATTTTTTTATGGTTTCAATAATGTCATCTTGACTTGCGCCATTTGGATCAATCCATGGGTCTTTACCCATTCTAAATACCGCTGGCAACCCGTCTGTACAGTATCCTGCGTGAGAACAAATACCACGGTCATCATGGATGGTAACTTCCTTACCTTCGTAAACATCATGTCGTCTTGGGACACGGTCTTCTTCTTTTTCAGAAGTAAAACCGATTTTACCATGTGTGCCATCGCAAAATGGTTTGTTTTTAGAATTACCACACCGGCATAAAGCGATAACTGGGTCTTTTACTGATACTGTTCTATCTGTAGATTCAGTGAGTTCATGTAAGTTTTTAACAACATAAGGTCCGTTCTTAGATGGGGTGATACTGATGGTTTTTTTTGCCATAGTTTCCTCCATTTCAAGATTATTTGGCTTTGTTACGCATCATATTATATACATCATCAATGGTCATTTCCTTATTTAATACACGGTTATAAAATGTTTGCATAACAGTATTATCTAATGATGCTTGAAAGCCTTTTATACCTAAAAATTCTTTAACATAATCACTTTTTGGATTAAATACTAAATCTTCTCTTGTGCCTGATTGGACAACTTCTCCTTTATTCATTAAAACAATCATGCCACCAAGTTTAAGTGCTTCTTGTATGTCATGCGTTACAAAAAGAATTGTCTTTTTAAGTTTTTTATGGATCTTAATGATTTCATCTTGTAGTGTAGTTCGCGCAATTTCATCGACGGCGCCAAAGGGCTCATCCATTAAGATAATATCTGGATTAGCAGCCAGTGCTCTTGCGACACCAACACGTTGTTTTTGCCCACCGCTTAACTCTCTTGGGTACCGACTTAACATCGCTTTATCTAAGCCAACTAAGTCCATGAGTTCTTCTGCTGTTTTAGGCGGATTATCTTTATCCTTTTTTTGAATATCAAGCACAAATGTAATGTTTTTTCTAATAGTTAGATGGGGTAGTAGCCCAATTTGTTGGATAACATACCCTATCCCTCTTCTTAAAGCAATTTTATCCCAATTTTTTAAATCAGTACCCTTTACCGAAATGGTTCCTTCGTCAAAAGGTATCATTTTATTGACCATTTTTAAAAGGGTGGTTTTCCCACACCCTGAAGGGCCTAAAATCGTCACAAATTCACCTTTAGGAATCGCGAGTGATAACCCTTTGATGACTGTGTCTTGATTATAGGATTTCGATACATTTTTAAACTCAATAATCGACATTATTCAAGTAAGCCTTTATCTTCTAAAAATTCCCTAGCCACAACTTTAGGATCATCATTATTAATTTCAACACGGTAGTTCAAATATGTCATGTCTTCATTACTAATGAGTCCGTCCATCATCGCAAGTACATCTTCTAATTCTGGATAATCATCTAAAATTTCTTCACGGACTAAGGTTGCAGCATAATAAGGTGGAAAGAAGTTTAAATCATCTTCTAATACTTTTAGGTTATATTCTTCTAATCGTCCGTCTGTTGAGAAGATATTAATTACATCAACTTGGTCGCTACCAATGGCTTGATATTTGAGCCCAATATCTAATTCAGTTGTTGTCCCAAAATCAAATCCGTACGTTTCTTGAAGGCCTGGATACCCATCCTCACGTTCATAAAAATCATATTCTGCACCTAAAGTTAAATCAGAACTAATCGCGGCTAAGTCAGAATAGGTTTCTAAATTATGTTCATCGGCCAACGCTTGTGTAACTGCTAAACCAAATGTGTTATTAAAGCCGTATTGTTCCGTCCATACGATATCAAACTCTTCTAAATACGCGTCTTTAACTTGTGTGTAAAGCTCATCAGGATCAGTGATGAGTTCTTCTTCCAAAACAAATAACCATCCAGTTCCAGTATATTCTGGATACATATCAATTTCACCGCTAATCATCCCAGGATGAATATTTGAGGTTCCTCCGCCAATACCGAGTTGTTGGTCGACATTTAAATCTGTGTTGTCTTCGATAAGCAGGGTTAACATTTCGACTAAAATATATTGTTCAGTCATTGGTTTACTTGCAATCACAATGGTATCTTCTTCTTCACCACATGCTTGCACGGTTAAAACAATTAAGGTTAATAACAAAAGACTTAAAATTTTTCTCATACATTACGCTCCTTTTTTATTTTTAACGCCTAATATACGGCGTTTTAGTAATCGTTCCATAACTTCCATAATCAAATCAGCAATAATCGCAAGTCCAGCAACAAGTAAGCTCCCCGCGAATGTCATTTCAGGATAATACGTGGTGATTCCACGCCATATTGCTCGTCCCAATCCGCCAGCGCCAATAAATGAAGCGATACCCGCTAAAGCAATCGTCATAATGACCATGGTTCTAAACCCTGCAAAAATAACAGGAAGGGCTAAAGGCAATTGAACTCGGAAAAGGAGTTGTGAGTTTGTACATCCCATACCCACTGCGGACTCAATGATTTGATTATCAACATCATTAATACCCACATAAGTATTTCTAATAATCGGTAACATGCCATAAACAACGAGCGCGATAATCGCACTGGTGTTTCCAATGCCTGTAAAAAAGACTAAAAATCCAAATAAGGCAATGGAAGGAATGGTATATAAAAAATTGGTTAACGCAAGCATAATTTGGGCAAAACTCTTGCGTTTTGTCATTAATATACCAATCGTTAATCCAATTACTGTTATAAAAGATATCGAGATAAGTGTTAACATAATATGTTCGATGAGTAATTCACTAAAAAAATCCCAGCGTTCTACATAGAGCTTAAATATATCTTTAATCACTTGCATCGTGGTTAATCCCTTCTATCGCTTATTTGTAATTTCTTACCTTTATTATAGCATATTCCTAAATAATCTAAAATTATATACATGAGCTGGACATCAGTATATAGACTTTACTATAAGATTATACCTTGTCTTTCAAGACTTGTTCAGACAATACACACACTTCACGCTCATGACATAACTTAGTCAAAATAAAGAAAGTTAGGGTTGTCACAAATGACGTTACGAGTATAATAATTACCGCAAGGTTTACAAATTGAGGCTCGCTTGCACTAATAATACCGGCGATAATGAGGGAAAATTCTCCCCTTGGAATTGTAATTAAGCCAATAAATAATCCACCATCACGATTACACCCATTAAGTAGTTGCATAAGGAGTCCACTAAACAGTTTACCAACAATCGCAATTCCAGATATAATTACTAGAATATGCCATGGAATAGTAATGGTATTAAACGCAAAATTCATGCCAAAATAAAAGAAAAATAAACTTCCAAAAATATCTCGAAACTTAATGACGACTTCTTGCATTTTGTCTTTGTATCTGGCTTCACTTACGATTAACCCAAGTAAAAATGCACTTAGCGCTTCAGATACACCAAAAAGAATCCCTAAAACAACACCGATTAAAATAAAAGCAACAAATCCAATATGTGCTAACTCATGAGACGACTGTCCAATGATTTTATCAATGAGAAAGGCGTATTTTTTCCCAAAATAAAGTACAATAAAGACAAATAATAACGCCAATCCAATATCTTTAGATACCGTTAAAAAAGAGAGTGCATCTGTACTTGCTAATGATTGAATAATTACTAGGAAAACAATCATGACTAAATCTTCAAAAATCATAATCCCCATCACCACTTCGCCCTCTTCTTCATTAACTGCGCCTAATTGGATGAGTGATTTTGTTATGATACTAGAACTACTCATATAAATAATCCCTGCAAAAACAAGGACATAAAATAAAGATAAGTCTAAAAATAACCCAAGAACAAATGCGAGCGAGAAGTTAATTATAAAATCAACTAAGCCTGCAAATCCTAATACACGTTTCTTTTTCATGAGTTTATGTAATGAGAACTCATACCCTAAGTAAAAAAGTAAGAATACTAACCCAACCTTACTAAGTACTTCAAATGTATCACTAGGTTCGACAATGTTAAGTAAGGCAGGCCCTAAAATAATCCCCGCTAAAATATAAAACGGTGGTTTGAAACTTGCCAATAATTTAGATAATACACCAGCAATAGCCAATGCGAAAAATGCGATAGTAATTTGTGTAAATAAATCCATAAGGCACCTCACAATGCATTAGATACTATTATTATAGCATATCTTTATTGTTTAGCTTAAAACACTGTTGTTCGTATAAGTGCTTAGAGATACATCTATATATATGTTTATCTTACGCCATAGCATATTTATGGTACACAATGAATAGCCGTGGTTTTATGCGGCTAATA
>CAZXSS010000017.1:0-4618 GCA_964643385.1 uncultured Candidatus Izemoplasmatales bacterium | reverse complement strand
CGCCATAGCATATTTATGGTACACAATGAATAGCCGTGGTTTTATGCGGCTAATAATTGTGGTAGATAGTATAACTTAATGACAACCTATGCTTAAGAGCACGACTTTGGCGTCATAAGTGTCTTTGATACAGAGAATGCAATGAGAATACTATCCACCATGAAAGTAATAAGTTTATTGAACAATTAAAAAATCCATTCTAATTTTGTTATTTAGGATGGATTTTTTAATAGATATGATGTGTAAAGTGCTCCATAATAATCTAGTACTGACCATGTCGCATCAAGTAGGCGCTACCAGTTTTACCAGCAGTCTTACCAGACTCTGCATCGACATTATATGCTAGTGAAACTAAATCATTTAAATCGGCGGTACGATCAATAATATCTTGAATGAAGATCTATTACGGTTACTTGTACAGTAATTGGTCTGCTGAATCGGCCAACAACGATGATTATTACTGCTTCATTATCATCAACAGTAGCGTCGTTAATCGTTGCATTTTGATAAGCTGTTACTGAATAGTCAAATTCATTAACCCCTTCATCTGAACTACATGCAGCTAGTGTTAATATTAAGGTAATCAATCATGATTTTGTATACATACGCTTATCTAAGGTTTGATTTCTTAATCAGTAAATAAATAAAGTAAGGAGCACCAATTAAAGAGACAATAATGCCTGTAGGCATACCGTTAGGTTGGACAAGATTACGCCCTAGTAAATCCGCAACCAATAATAACACCCCACCAATAAGTGAAGCAACAGGTAAAAGGAGTTGATTTTTATACCCAACCAACCGTTTGGCAATATGCGGTGCAACAAGCCCTAAAAAGGCAATACTACCAGCCACACTGACAGCAAGCGATGCGAGTAATGTAGCAAGTGCGAGTAAACTATAATGACTTTTCTTTAAAGCCACACCAAGTCCTGTTGCTGTATCTTGGCCTAGTTGAATGACGTTTAGTGTTTGTGAGGTAAGATACGTAATGAAAGAGGCAATAATAATCAATGGAACAACTGCATAAACAAACGGCCAATCGCCACCCCAAATATTGCCACTTAACCATCCAGCGATAAATTCAACATCGGCACGTTCTTGCGCTGACATGATTAAAACCACGAGTCCAGAAAATGCCATAGAAAAGCCGATTCCAATTAATATCATTTTAGATGGGTGTAACCCGACATGTTTTGTCCGAGATAACGTAAAAATCATTACGGCAGTAAGTGAAGCCCCAAAAAATGCCGCAAGTGGTAAAAGGTACGCAAAATCTTTCGCAGCGTGCGCAAAGAGTAAGAAAAATATCGTTACACCAAATCCTGCTCCTGCATTAATTCCAATAATCCCAGGATCAGCCAAATCATTTTGTGTGACGCTTTGTAAAATTGAACCTGATAATGCCAGCGCAACTCCGGCAAACAACACAATAATTAATCGCGGTAAACGAATATTAATTAGCACAAAGGTCTCAATGTTCGTTCCTCTATTTAAAAATGTTTGAATAATTCTATCAAAAGGGATGGTAATCGTCCCCAAACGTAAATAAAAAGCGATTGTTATAAGTAATAAACTAATTAATGAAATAATTACAACGCGGTGTTTTTTCATTACATTTCACCGCCTTTATGCGTTCTAACAATAACTAAGAAAAATGGCAATCCTATCACAGATACAACAGCTATTAATGGTACTTCAAATGGCCGATTAATCGTTCGTGCAAGTAAGTCAGCTGTCATCATAAACATTCCACCAATTAAAACAGAGGTAGGTATGATGCGTTTATAATCGTAGCCAACGACTTTTCTAACAATGTGTGGAATCATTAAGCCAACAAACGCAAGATTTCCTGCAAGAGCAACAGCCATCCCAGTAAGTAAGGCAATAATAATCATTAGAACAATTTTTATGTATTTTACGTTTTGTCCAAGCGCAATCGCTAAGTTTTCATCAAGACTCAATATAGTAATTTCTTTTGCATAATAAAAGGCAACAAAACACGCAATAAGTAACAGTGGTGCAACAACCATCAATTGTTTAAACGTAACAGCGGTTAAGCCCCCAGCTGTCCACATATTGACATTTTTAGTTACATCAAAGAGCAAACTTAATCCTTGGCTTAACGCGAATAAGAACATTGATACGCTGGCACCGACTAATAAAAGCGTGAACGTTGATAATTGTTCCTTACTAAAAAGCGATAATCCTATCACTAAAACAATTCCTATAATAGCACCGACAAAAGATAACCCAGTGAGCACAAAAAAACTAATAGATGCGCTCATGATATATCCCACTGTCAGCATCAAAGATGCGCCAGCTGTAATACCGAGCAATCCTGGATCAGCAAGTGGATTACGCGTTAATCCTTGAATCATAGCTCCAGCAATACCGAGTCCAGCACCAATAATAATGGCGGCCAAGACTCTTGGCAACCTGACTTCTCGTATAATTAACGCGTCACCTTCGATATTTGACCCAAAAACACCCAATAATGCATCCTTAATACCCACATCTGCAGCGCCATTAGTTAAAGCGAGGATAAAAATAAAAAAGAAAACTATGGATAAAATAGCAATCTTTTTTACGTATGACGTTGACTTAGAGGTACCCATAGTTTTCTCCTTTCATTATTCATTTAAAAAGAATTCAATAAATGTTTCTAACTGCCATTCTAATGTCATTGGATCATTGTATGAAAATGCTGTTCCATCGACTGTTAGAATTCGGTCATTTTGGTAAGCATCAGTATTTTGATAAAGTGATGTTGTTTCAAATGACGTATCCGCATCTAAATGTTTGCTTAAGATTACAAAGTCTCCCATATAATCTGGTAATACTTCAGTTGAGATTGCATAAAATCCTGGTTCAAGCGCGTTGTCTCTAACTGCCTGAGGCATGTCAAGTTCCATTTCTTGGTATAAAATTTCAGTTCCACGTCCCCAGTTATCACCGTAGACATAAAGTTCTTTCCCATAACTCTCAACAACACTTACGGTTACATCATCACCATAAAGTTCTTTGATTTGATCTCCCGCAGCACTTGCACGTGTTTGGAAATCTTCAACCCAGCTTTCTGCTTCAGCACGATCTGCAATTAATGTTGCAATTTCAACGTATTGTTCTAAATACGTTAGGTTTCCATATGTAAATAAAACCGTAGGTGCGATTTCTTGGATTTGTTCCATGTTTGCAAGTCCAGGGCTCGCTAAAATAAGGTCAGGTTCTAATGCTAATATACCTTCAACGTTATCAGGTGATACAACCTCAGCATTTTCTAAATATGGTGTATAGTTTTCATTGAGGAAATCCCAGCTGGTTGCACCAACGATATTTCCATCAGCAAATAACGCATGTCCTGTTAGGAATGTTGATAGTACAACAATACGCTGAGGACTCTCATAAACCTCTACATCCCCAGTTTCTGAAGTGTAAGTAAACGTTTCTCTTGTGGTGTCTTCTTCTTGATCTGTTCCACATGCTGCAAGTAATACTATAAATAAAAATACGGTACTTAATTGTATTATTCTTTTCATAATAATCCTTTCTCTACTTTCTTATAATTATAGACTATCGGTCTATTTGTGTTTGGGTCGTACATAATATCCACATCAACTTCAAATACATCACGAATGACATCTTTTTTGATAACATCATACGCACTTGCATTATAACGAATAACGCCCTCTTTAATTGCAATGACATGATCAGCATACATCGCTGCTTGGTTAATGTCATGTAAGACCATCACAATGGTTCGTTGATTCACTTCATTTAATGTTTTAAGTAAGTGAAGCACTTCGAGTTGATGAGAAATATCTAAATATGTAGTTGGTTCATCTAAAAAAATCATTTCGGTATCTTGGACAAGCGCCATAGCAATCCAAGCGCGTTGTTTTTGACCGCCACTTAAGGCATCCATCATCTCATGCTTAATTGATGTAATCCCCGTTGCTGCTAATGCCCAGTCTATACGTTCATAATCTATTTTAGACAATTTTCCTAACCCCTTTTGATAAGGGTATCTACCGTAGGAGACAAGCTCATAAACAGTAAGACCTGTGACTTTATCATGACTTTGTGGTAAAAACGCCATTTTTTTAGCCACGGTTTTTGTTGGCATTTTGTGGACATCTTTGCCATCTAAAATAACTTGACCATCATTGGGTTTAATAACGCGTGTGATCGCTTTTAATAATGTAGATTTACCACATCCGTTGGGACCAATAATAACAGTTATTTTATCTTTTTGAATCGCTGTATTTAACGATTCAATAACACGCTTATCATCGTACCCTATACTTAAATTTTCTAGTGCTAGCATAGCATCACCTATCATAGGATATTTATAAAAATTATAATTAGCTTTTAGTCGACATAACCGATTATAACAAACTCGTATCTTCCTTTCAAGAATAAATACAATTTTTCTAATTAAGCATTTTATTAATTAATCTATCTAGAATAAAAGCACACATTTATCATGTGTGCTTCATACTTTATTAATATGTATTATTAATACATGGTTTCAGCTACCGTATCATATAAGGCGATATAATGAGCAAGGGAAAACTTTGCGGCATCTATTAAAGCTTGTGCGGTTGTACCAGCGGTTGTC
>CAZXSS010000016.1:0-28283 GCA_964643385.1 uncultured Candidatus Izemoplasmatales bacterium | reverse complement strand
CCCTGTAAGGAAATCTGCGACAAAGAATGTCCACCAAATACCATTGATTCCAATTAACCAAGTTAATAATAGGGCAAATGGTAAGAAAAAGACAAATCGTCTAGATACCGCTACAACGAACGCTCTTGCTGGATAACCCATGGCTTGGTAGGTTGAAGATAAAATAACTTGGAAAGTAATAAAAATAAATCCTAATGACACAATCCGAAACGCTCTTGCGCCGTCTTCGATAAAATCAACTGCATTTGTAATCGGGACAGCATCAGGATCTCCGAAAATCATAAATAGATATCGTGCCCCAATCATGACAATGATAAAGACAGTACCAAAGTAGATAAGTAGAAGTTTAGATGTATACGCAATAACATCATAAAGCCGCTGGAAATAGCGTGCCCCGTAATTAAATCCAACAATCGGAATCATTCCCTGAACGAGTCCGAATCCCGCCATTAAACTAAACCGTAATAACCGGTTGATAACACTATAAATAGAGATATAAACAGCGGCGCCTTCATCACCACCTGGGGCATAGGCATTAATTAAATTATTAACAATTACAATTAATACACCACCAAGCGCCGTCCGTACAAATGAGGGTAATCCGACGACAATAATTTCCTTAATCATGCCAAAGTCGATGCGGTAAAAATGTTTTAAATCAACCATTAATGAGGATTTTGGTGTCAGCGCCATAAAGAAAACAAATAAGAACGATGCTGTTTTACCAATGGCCGTAGCCCACGCAGCTCCTGTTACACCTAAACCAAGACCCCAATCAAAAATAAATAGTGGATCTAAAATAATATTTAATCCAGCGCCAATCATTAAAGAAATCATCGCGATTTTAGGTCTACCTTCAGCCCGGGTTAAGTTATTAAACGTAATCGATAAACTAAACGGAATTAAAGCAATTAAAATGATTTGTAAATAATCTCTTGCATAGGCAACATTTTCTGAATTAGCACCAAACATTGTAAGCAATGGTTCCATAAAAATAAGCGATCCAATGCTGATGGATGCTGATAATACTAAATTAAGTAAAAGTGCGGTATTTACCGCGCGTTTCATTGCCGCTTCATCACCACGGCCAAAGGCCCTTGAGAATACGGAGGAACTTCCTATCCCAATCATAATACCGATTCCGAGAATAATCATTTGAACAGGATATGCAATACCAAGTGCACCAACAGCTTTTATACCATCAGGTGCCCAAGCCACGAATAATGCATCAACAAAGTTATATAACGCATTAATAGCCATCGCAGCGATGGCTGGAATGGCGAGTTTAATCAGTAATTTTTTTACTGGCATATGTCCTAGCATTTGGCTATTTTCTTTGTTCAAAACAATCACTCCCAAAAACAATTATAACATCATTTTTAAAAATGTTAAGGGGGGTGCTTTATCTTTCCGATACTACTAATATACCACATTATTGTAGAACATAACATATGTGATAACGAAGATATAGAAAGTATGATACAATAGAAATAGTTATAATCAAAGGGGTTTAAACAATGGATATAAGACGATTACAAAAATATTTTCAGTATATTATTTTAGGTATTATAAGTTTTTATTTAGGGATTTTAGGCGGCTTATTTTTACCAATCATCGATGAGTTTTTTTATGGGGTCGCAAGTCTTGGTATTGTTTTATTATTAGCCATTAGCCTTTACCCAAAAGGGTTTTTTCCGTATGTGTTTTATCGTCAAACGCAGGCGATTATTTATACGATGTTACCGCTGTTTGTGTTCGTTTTAGTTTCACAAAACAGATTTCCTATAGTAGCGCTTTTTATCATGGTAGTGTGTCTTATCTTAACAGGCATCTTCATGTATAAACAATATAAAGCCATACAGCCTTCAAAAGAAGCAGACTTACTTGATACATTACATGATGATAATAAACCCCTTGATCCTAAAGATAAACGACAAGTAAAGGAAACATATGAACACGCTGTTAAAACACTTTATATCGGTGCTTTATTACTGTTTGCACTTTTGTTGTTTCCCTTTAATCAAATTGCAATAACCGCATTATTTGTAATTATTATTGGGTGGCGTTTAATGATGATGCATTATACCAATCATGATTTAAAACGTGTGATTGTCTATCACATCATGTATATTGCTGTTGTTTTAGTTGGGTATTGGGGACTTGTCTACACTGACTTAATGCCTTTTACTATTTATGGAACCATCTTTTTTGTTACCCTTGCCTTTTTACCACTCATGCTTTATACCCGCGATAAAGCGTTGCTTATTGAACGTGATAACCGTTATGAAACCCAAAGCAATAGAGAAATGAAAAAATAACGCATCATCGTTCGTCTGACTTACGGTAAATGCTATAATTAGTTTGCAAGACAAATTAATATAGAGGTGAAAAACTATGAAACCATTACTAAGCCGTAAGGCAACGACCATAGGTGGTCGCAACGGAAACATTACAATGGATACATCTAATCAAACCATCACAATGTCTAAACCAATAGAAATGGGTGGGATAACTAATGAAAAGACCAACCCAGAAGAATTGTTTGCTGCTGGGTATAGCGCATGCTTCGCAAGCTCGTTAGAATATTTACTCCAAGCACAAGAAGAAGTGTATACTTCTATTGAAGTACAAGCCGATACAATGCTTATCAAAGACGATGATAAAGGCTTTAAATTTACCATCGAGCTGGTCGTTGATCTTCAAGGCATTGATGATGCAAAAAAAGAAATGTTTGTGAATCAAGCATATCAATTTTGCCCCTACTCAAAAGCAATCGACGGAAACGTTGAAGTGAACATTGTTATTAAATAACCACTTCGGTGGTTATTTTTTTATTTACCCAAAGAGGTTTCTTTGCTATAATATGTTTGGTAACTCTATGAAAGGAGCCGTACGACATTTGTACGGGAGTGCGATGGCTAAATTATTGATATATGTAAGTAAAACAGGGGTAACAGAAAGTGTTGCCAATGATATTTTAAAAGGAACCGACGAAACTGTCGATGTCTTTAATTTGTATGAGTCTTCACCTAAAACATTAGATAGTTATGATACTGTCATTATTGGCGCACCAACGTATATGGGAAGAGCCCATAAAAAAATGCGTAAATGGGTTAATACCCATCGTGAGGCATTAAAAACAAAAGTACTTTATTTTTATATTGTTGGAGCGGATAATGAAACCGATGTTGAGGGTGTGCTTAAGGCATCATATCCAGAAGATTTGGTAGATTGTGCAACCCGTAAAAGCCACTGCGGGGGTGCATTTAGATTTGATCGCATGAGTTTTTTAAGCCGATTTATTATTAAAAAAGTTACAAAAAGTAAAGATGCTGAAAACTATGAACCATCGCTTGATGAACAAGAAATCAAGACGATGATTAAAGCGTTAAATAACCAATAAAAAAACCCGCTTGTGCGGGTTTTGTTTCGATTAAAGTTTGTCAGTTGTTTTAAAATGGAGTTTAGCGACTTTAGCTAATGCAGATAATCCTTTTTCCTTTAATATTTTTCTTGCTGCATCATCGACAATTTTTGAAGCGCCTTTTGGTAGGGGCATATCAATAGCTTCTTCTAATTTTGCTAAGTTTGTCAAAAAACTATAGCGGGCAATGATGCTCGCAACAGCTACACTTGCAAAATAGGTTTCTGCTTTTGTTAGGAATGTTGAAGGGACCGGGGCTGTTTTAAAATCTTGAATGTACTCTAGATATTTCTTTTCAGTACAGAATTGATCAATAATTATTGGTGGTGTCTCGCCAATTTTCTTGATAACATGTGCATGACATTGCGCATGTAAATGCGCTTTTAATTTATGGGCATTGTAGCCTTTTTCAACTAGGGTATTGTATTTTGTATTTGATAATACAAGTAAAGAATACGGGAATTTTTTAATAAGTTTTGGGGCAATGAGTTTTATTTGTTTATCGCTTAATAATTTTGAATCTTTAATATTTAAGGTTTCTAAGAATGCTTTATCTGTTTTCTTAACATAAACAGCACATACAGTGAGTGGTCCAAAATAATCGCCAACACCAGATTCATCACTACCTATTGATGTTCTATAATAGTCTGTTTTTTGTTTTGGGCGGGCAATTTCATCATCATCTAAAATACCAAATGTGTCTTGCCAAAAAAGCTTTTCTTTTTCCGCATGGCGCCCTTGAAAAAGAACGACATTTGTTTTAAACAAAGATATCGTAACGTCTTTTTTCGGAATGAACGCGCGCATTGGCGGTTTATCGTAGTCTATGTCTTCTTCCTTGTAGTAATCCAGCAATGCCGATGCTTGTGCATCTGTAAGCTTTAATTTAAAGTTCATACATTTTCACGTCCTTTACTGTATTTTATCACGAAATGATGTAAAATAATAGCGTTAGGAGATGAGTTTTATGCTATTTGATGTAAAAACCCTAGAATTAGACAAAATAATTGAACGTGTCTTAGATCACGGTCATACTGAACTTGGAAAAAAACGCATCCGTGCAATCACCCCAACCAACGACGAAAAAACCATTCTATTCGATTTGTCGGAAGTCGATGACGCAAAAAAAATGGTCAAAGAAGGATTAGATCCACGGTTTGGCGGTATTTATAATTTAGAAAAAGCGTTAAAACGTGCCGCCATCGAAGGCGTTTTAGAGATTGGCGATTTTTTAGATATTATGAGCCATATTGATGCGGTAAAATATATGAAGAAAGATTTATTACGCTATCAAAGTATCATGCAAGAATCATTAGATATTGAGCGGTATGCGGATGAACTTGAATCATTACCAGAATTAAAAAAAGCCATCCTCAATGTCATTGATGCGGATGGGCATATTTTATCTAGTGCGTCATCAACCCTAAAAGATATTCGTCATCAACTTGATAAAACCGAAAGACAAATTAAAACGGCGCTTGATCATGTTTTAAAAACACAATCTAAAAAACTGGCAGACTCACTTGTGACCATGCGATATAACCGCTATGTTGTACCTGTAAAGTTATCAGATAAAAATACATTTAAAGGAACGGTACTTGATTATTCAAGTAGTGGTGAAACCGTATATATAGAACCTGATAGTGTCCGAGAAATTTCTAGTAAAAAAGAACGGCTAGAAGCAGAAGAAAAACATGAGATTGAACGATTATTATTTGCGTTAACACTAGAAGTAAAGCATTATCTTCACCCCTTAAAGTCCAATCAAGATATCTTCACTCACCTCGACTTTATTTTCGCCAAAGCCAAATATGCATGGCATATCGATGCCAATAAACCAGCGCTTAGCAAGACATTTTCATACATAAATGCACGTCATCCATTAATTCCGCAAGATGAAGTAGTTGCTAATACCATCGCCTTTAATGAAAGTGTACAATCAATGATCATTACTGGGTCTAATACAGGTGGTAAAACCGTTACCCTTAAAACGGTCGGGTTATTATCATTAATGGTACAAAGTGGCATGTTGATTCCTGTTGCTCATAATAGTACCTTCACGATATTTAATGAAATTCGTGCTGATATCGGAGATGAACAAAGTATCGAACAATCACTTTCAACATTTTCTTCACATATGAAAAACATTGTGAATATCATCAATAACGTCCAAGATAAAAGTCTTATCTTACTCGATGAATTAGGAAGCGGGACTGACCCAACAGAAGGTGCATCGCTTGGCATGAGTATTTTGAATCATCTCAGTCAAAAAGATGTTCTTATTATGGCAACAACCCACTATCCTGAACTAAAAGCCTATGCCTATAGCAAGCCTTCTATTATGAATGCGAGCGTAGAATTTGATGAAACAACACTCAAACCTACCTATAGACTATTACTTAACACACCAGGAGAATCACATGCATTATTAATTGCTGATCGCTTAGGCTTGAACAAATCTATTATTGAAGATGCAAAAGGTCAAGTACTCTCATCTAAAAGTGAAATAAGTGAACTGATTGACACTTTAAGAAACGAAAGCACACGCCTTGATAAAATGATTCAATCCTACGAAAAAAATCTTACTGAAGTTGAATCAGAGAAAAAAGATATCCTTGCATTAAAACGCAGCTTACAAAAAGAAAAAGAAACCTTAAAAGAAAAAATGGCTTTAGAAAATAAACGCGTTCTTGATGAACTAAAAGAAGATGCATTAAACCTTATTAAAGATTTAGAAGCCTTAAAAACCAAATCGTTTAAAGAACACGAACTTGCAGAACTCAAATATAAAACAAAACAACTAACTCAAGAAGAAGTCCAAGAATCATCGACAAAAGACCATGTCTATAAGCCCGGTGACTTAGTCTATGTCATCAAGTTTAATCGTTATGGTGAATTGTTAGAAAAACAAAAAAATAAACAATGGCTCGTTCAAATGGGTGGGTTAAAAAGCGTCTTTAAAGAAAAAGAATTTGAATACGCTAACGAACAAACAAAACCAAAAGAAAAAACACCTACCGCATCAGCTCCAGCTAAAAAACGCGTTTCTAGTGAACTAGATTTACGTGGCCTACGCGTCCATGAAGCCAAAGACGAGTTGCTAAAATATTTAGATGATTGTTTAATGGCTAATATGCCATTTGCTTCTATTATCCACGGCTTTGGAACATTGGCATTAAGAAAGATGGTTAAAGAGGTTGTCACAAGTCACCCAAATGTCACAAGTGCTCGTGACGGTAAAGGAAATGAAGGCGGACAAGGTGTCACAATTGTCTATTTTGAATAATTCCTGACCCACAGTGCAATTTAGTTGTAATTATCACAGTTATTGGGTATAATGAGCGTGTAAAATAAAAAGGAGGAACAAACATATGGCAGACGTTATTTTCGCAGATAACACAAACTTAGAAGAAACGATAAAAGATGAAAAACTCGTGCTACTTGACTTTTATGCAGATTGGTGTGGACCATGTAAAATGATCGGCCCAGTATTAGAACAAGTTGCAGGAGAAAATGATGACATTAAAGTTGTTAAAGTCAACGTTGATGAAAACATCTCACTTGCACAACAATACGGTGTACAAGGAATCCCGGCGCTTTTCGTTGTTAAAGACGGAGAAGTCGTTGCTCAAAAAGCTGGATTTATGCCGAAAGATGCCCTAGTAAATTGGGTAAAAAGCGTTTAATACAAACGTTTGATTTATGATACGATTTAGAAAAGATATGCATCAGCATATCTTTTTTTTAATTTACCTAAAATAGTGTATAATAATAGCGGTGATAAAATGGATGGTATAATTATTGTTAATAAGCCACTTGGGCTTAGTAGTCATGATGTGGTTGGCAAACTAAGAAAAATCTATAAAACAAAAAAAGTCGGACATTCAGGAACGCTTGACATTGAAGCGAGCGGTGTCCTTGTTTTAGGTGTTAATAAAGGCACAAAACTATTAAATTACATCAATCAAGATGATAAAGCTTATAACTTTACTATACGATTTGGTGAAGAAACAGATACTTTAGATCATACAGGTAAAGTCATCAAAACAGGAAAAAAACCATCTAAAAATGCCATTCTTAAAATGGTCTCTATGTTTCCTCAACATTATAAACAGATTCCACCTGCATATTCAGCTGTCAAAATAGATGGTAAAAAACTTTACCAATACGCAAGAAATAACGAACCCATTCCTGCGGTACCCGCAAGAGACATCACCATTTATGATTTAACATTTCAAGAGATGATCAATGAAACGGTTGATACCATTGATATCTTATGTACTGTTCATGCAAGTAAAGGCATTTATGTTAGGCAACTGGCTTTAGATATGGCACATATGCTTGATACTGTTGCGCATACAACGACAATTCATCGCACCAAGGCAGGGCCATATACGATAGATAATGCGATACCACTTGCAGATATTGATGCGAATACCCCACTTATTTCAATGGCCGATGGTCTACCCGATATTAAAGAACTAATCGCACCTGAAGACCAACTATTTAAGATTAAAAACGGTCAAAAATTATCGCTTAATATAACAGAACCAATGATAAAAATTATTGACAAAAATAGACAACTACTTGCAATTTATGAAAAACATGATACACTTTATAAAGCGAAAAATGTTTTTATATAAGGAAGATGATTATGGAAGTCATTACATTAAATGGGGTTAAAATCGCCCCAAACACGGTTGCGGCCATCGGCTTTTTTGATGGCGTACATAAAGCCCATCAAACACTCATCAAAACGATGCTCACCATCGCTGAACAAAAGCATAAAGAAAAAGCAATTATCACCTTTGATGTGCATCCAAAAAGTGTTTTATTTGATTTAGATTATAATTACATCACACCACTTAAAAAGAAACTAGAAATTTTCGAAACGTTTGGTGTTGAGAAAGTCTATTTAATCGAATTTACAAAAGAAAAAGCCCGCCTAGAGCCTGATGAATTTATTGATTATTATTTAGCTGGACTTGATGAACTTGTATGCGGATTTGATTTTAAATTTGGCACACGCGGAAGCGGAAATGTAGAAACAATCAAAGCGCACCCAAGTATTAAAGCCGTGATTGTCGATGAATTAACGTATGATGGCTATAAGATTGGAAGTACGCATATTCGTGATTTAATTATGTCGGGCCAAGTCCATCATATAAAAGAAACCATGGGACGGTACTATTCGATTACCGGTGAAGTCATTCACGGCGCAAGCCAAGGGCGTGGCATTGGTTACCCTACGGCAAATATTGATACAGGAGATTACCTCATTCCTAAAAAAGGTGTTTACGCTTCATTTACTAAAGTAAAAGGCGTTTGGCATCCCTCGATGAGTAGTATTGGACATAATCCTACATTAAACTGTCAAACCAATATTAGTGTGGAAAGTTATATCTTTGATTTTGACGAACAAATTTACGGAGAAACCATTGAAATACTGTTTATCGAACGCCTGCGTGATGAGCAAAAATTTAACTCTGTTGATGCGCTCGTTGCGCAAATAGATGAGGATGGACACCGCACCTTAGAAATATTAAAAAATAGTGATTTTAACTTGCGTTAAATAGAATATATGCTATAATACTTATTGCGCCTATTTCTTGGTTCACGTACTCCAGCGTTTACGAGGATTTAGGGTCAAAAAATATAAAAGGAGGACTCCAATATGGCACTTACAAAAGAAGAAAAACAATTGATCGTTGAAACGTATCGTAGAAAAGATGGTGACACTGGTTCACCAGAGATCCAAATTGCGTTACTAACCAAAGAAATCAACGATTTAAACGGACATTTAAAAACACACAAACATGATTTTCATTCACGTCGTGGATTAATGCAAAAAGTTGGACATCGCCGTAACTTAATGAAATATTTAGCAAAAACAGATGTTGAACGCTACCAAACACTTATTAAAAAACTTGGATTAAGACGATAAAATAAGCGCTTTTGGCGCTTATTTTTTTTAATTATACTCTTTAATTATACGTCGCTTTCCCTTATAATAAAGTAGACGTTAAGGAGGTGTTACTATGTTCACTAAAGAAACACGAATGACAATTCTTGTTAACTTAGCAATTCTCGCAGTAGCACTACTCGTGTTGTTGCTAATTAAAGAATTATTTTATAATGCAATTCAATTATTTATCAGCGCTTTTGTTGCGATCTTATTACCATTTGCAATTGCTTTATTTATAAGTTATTTAGTTGCACCACTATTTAAACTTTTAGAAAAACATGTTAGGCTAAAAAATAGATTAATAAATACCATTATTGTATTTACTGTCATTGGTGCATTGTTGTTTTTTATTGGGCGATTTGCTGGGGTACTAATTTATACACAAGCAGTAGCTTTTATAGAAAATGATTGGCCAAATGTCGTTAATTACTTTGAAAATTCATTTAGTGAAGATTCAGCAGTTAGAAATATTTATGATTGGTTTACGCAATACGTGAGTATCGGCTCAAGAGAAGCAATCTCTGTTGATATCATTCGCGTATTTCAAAGTGTCACAACGATTGTTTTAACTATTGTAATGACCCCCGTATTTTTGTTCTTTATTTTAAATGATAAAGACCGTATATATAAAGGTCTTATGCAACTTTTCCCTAGAAAATGGCGCAAACATGCTATTGAGTTAACGGGAAGAGCGAACCGTGTGGTTGAAGAGTATTTTAATGGGCGGTTCTTAACGATGACTGCGATGGCGATTTTCTTTACTGTAATGCTGCTTATTTTTGGGTTTCAAGAACGTGCAATTTTATTTGGATTTATGCTTGGATTCTTTGATATTGTACCGTATGTAGGCCCAACCATTGCGGTTATATTGCCTGTGCTTTATAGTCTGACTGAAGACGATTTGTTGTTTGGTCAATATGCACCAGTTGCGATATTTATCGCAAACTTTATAGGACAAATGATTCAAAACAATGTTGCTCAACCACTTATTATGGGTAGGGAAACAAGGATTCATCCATTGCTTGTGTTAAGTGCATTTGTATTTTTTGCGTATTTGTTTGGTGTCGTTGGACTGATTTTAGCTATCCCGATTACAGGGACGATTAAATCAACGGTTGAATATATTAAAGAACTTCACGCAGATGAATTGGCATTAACGAAAGAAGAAGAAGAAAAAATCGAGGAGGCTACATAAATGAAAGTCATTACTAACGCAACACTTTATACCATGGATGAGATACATGGTGAAAATGGATATGTCGCAGTTAAAGATGGAAAAATCGAATCAGTTGGGACAACATTTAACCCTGATGATTTTAAAGAGTATACCATTATTGATGCAAAAGAACACATTGTGACCCCGGGCATTGTTGATCCGCATTGCCACATCGGTATTTTTGAAGAAGGGATAAAGTTTGAGGGTGATGATACCAACGAAATGACGCACCCTATTTATCCAGAATTACGTGGATTAGATAGCGTTTATCCTCATGATCGTGCGTTTAAATATGCAGCACCAAGTGGGGTAACTAGTGTTGTGACTGGACCTGGAAGTGCTAATGTGATTGGCGGAACATTTACTGCGCTTAAAACCGTCGGTGATACGGTAGATGATATGGTTTTTAAAGAAGAAGTTTGCATTAAGATGGCCTTAGGAGAAAACCCAAAACGGGTATATGCTGGTCAAAAGAAAGCCCCATCAACACGTATGGCAAGTGCCGCATTAATGCGGGAATGGTTAATGAAAGCAAAAGATTATCATGAACAATTTCATGCATATAAAAACGGTGAAGAAGACGCTAAAAAACCAACCTTTGATATGAAACTACATAGTTTAATGCGTGTTTTTGATGGGATGCTTGTAAAGATTCATGCCCACCGTTCTGATGATATTATGACTGCCATAAGAATTTCTAAAGAATTTGGTTTAAATGTTACTATTGATCATGCAACCGAAGCGTATCTAATTCCTGAAGCGATTAAAGCAAGCGGTGTCAATGTTATTATTGGCCCAACATTAGGCTATGCTTCAAAATATGAATTGATTCACAAAAGCTTTGAAAGTGCCAAAGTCTTAGAAGACTATGAAATTCCCTTTGCGATTATGACAGACCATCCAATTGTCACTGTCGATGTGACAATGGTTCAAGTCGCGATGTTTATGAAAGAAGGCTTAAGTCGTGATACAGCCCTTAAAGCGGTAACGATTAATGCAGCCAAATTAAACGGTATTGATGACCGTGTGGGGTCATTAGAAAAAGGTAAAGACGCCGATATCGTAATATGGGACAACGATCCATTTGATATTATGACAAGAACAAAGCTTGTGATGATTGATGGTACGATTGTCCATGAGGTTTAAGAGGAGAAAACATGACGGAAATTTTAAGTGAAATACATCCTATAGTATTATATTTATTAATATTTGTTACCAAGATTATTGAAGTCGCAATGGCAACGATACGTATTGTGTTAATTACTAAAGCAGAACGTGTTAAAGGCGCATTTATTGGTTTTTTCGAGGTTATTATCTGGGTTATTTTAGCCGCGACAGTGCTGACCAATGTTACCGAAGATCCAGTGAAAGTTATTGTCTATGCTTTGGCATTCGCGATTGGGAATTATGTTGGTAGTTTAATTGAAGATAAACTCGCTTTAGGAACAGTGAACATTGAAGCAATCGTTAAAAAAGTGCACGGTAAACCATTATCTATTGCCCTAAGAGAAATGGGACTTGCTGTAACGGCTGTTGATGCGTACGGACGAGATAACCGTAAAGAAATTTTATACATGCATGTACCGCGAAAAAGCATTCAAAAAACCATCAAAATAATCAAATCATTTCAATCAGACGTGGTCATCACTGTGAACGATATAAGACCGGTTCACGGCGGGCACGGATTGTTACGAAAATAAGAAGCGACGACCGTCGCTTTTTGACTGTATGGCTATACATTTAAGGAAAAATATGGTATTATTATTAACTGTAGAAAATAGAAAAGAGAAAAGAGGAAAAAAGAATGACAGAAGCCAAAACGTTTACGTTTGACTTCAATGGAAGAGTCCTCAAAGTCGAAGTCGGAGAAGTTGCCAAACAAGCAACCGCATCAGCGGTTGTGCGTTACGACGATACCGCGGTTCTAAGTGTCACACAGACATCTAAAGAACCATCGAATTTAGATTTCTTTCCATTGATGGTCATGTATACAGAGAAACTGTATGCGGCTGGAAAAATCCCGGGGGGATTTTTGAAACGCGAGGGGAGACCTTCAGATTTAGAAACACTAACGGCACGGTTAATCGACCGTCCACTTAGACCACTCTTTCCAGATGGGTTTAATTATGATATTCAAATTATTAATACGGTACTGAGTGGCGATATTGACAGAACGCCACCACTGACTGCTATGTTTGGTAGTAGTTTAACACTGGCTTTATCACCAATGCCATTTGAAGGTCCAATTGCTGGGGTTCAAGTGGGTCGCATTGATGGTGAGTTTATTTTAAATCCAACGATTGAAGAACTTGAAATGTCAGATATTGATTTAATTGTTGCGGGAACAAAAGATGCCATTAACATGGTTGAAGCTGGCGCAAAACAAGTACCAGAAGACGATATGTTAGATGCCTTGATGTTTGGCCATGAATGGATTAAAAAATTATGCGTATTCCAAGAGGAAATCATTGCTGAAATTGGTCAAGAAAAATTAGTCTGGACACCAAAAGATCCTGATCAAGAGGTTATTGATTTTGTTGAAAAAGAAGCGAAAGATGATCTCGTTAAAGCCATTCGAATTCAGGATAAACAGCTAAGAAACGATGCCATTGACGCTGCGCGTAAAGTTATTATTGAAGCGATTGAAAATAAATACGCTGATTTAGATGAAGACGCGGTAAACGAAAAAGTTAATACCGCAAAAAATGTCATTAGTGATATTAATAAAAATGAGTTTAGACGCTTAATCATTGAGGATAAAGTACGTCCTGATGGTCGCGGGTTAGCTGATGTTAGACCGCTAAACTCACAAGTTGATTTTCTTGAATTAACACACGGTAGTGCGTTATTTACAAGGGGCGAAACACAAGCGTTAAGTATTACGACACTTGGTGCTTTAGGTGAAAGTCAATATATTGATGGCTTAGGTGAAACGGATAATAAACGCTTTATGCTACATTATAATTTCCCACCTTATAGTGTTGGCGAAACTGGACGTTATGGTCCGCCAAAACGTCGTGAAATTGGACACGGTGCTTTAGGTGAACGCGCGTTATACCAAGTCTTACCAAACGAAGAAGATTTCCCATATACGATTCGTATCGTATCAGAAATCTTATCAAGTAATGGATCGACATCACAAGCAAGTATTTGTGCGGGATGTATGAGCTTAATGGCTGCTGGGGTGCCAATTTTAGCACCAGTTGCGGGTATTGCGATGGGACTCATTAAAGACAATGATGAATACCGCGTCTTAACCGATATTCAAGGATTAGAAGACCACTTAGGTGACATGGACTTTAAAGTTGCTGGGTCTAAAGCTGGTATTACGGCACTTCAAATGGATATCAAAATCAAAGGATTAAGTAAAGACATCTTAAAACAAGCCCTTGAACAAGCACGTATTGGCCGTTTACACATTTTAGATAACATGCTTGGTGCGATTGAAGCTCCACGCCCTGAAGTATCTAAACATGCACCAAAAGTCAAAATCATGGTTATCGATCCTGATAAAATTCGTGATGTTATTGGCCCAGGTGGTAAACAAATTACGCAAATCATTGATGACAATGACGGCGTTAAAATCGACATTGAACAAGATGGTCGCGTTACATTAATGCATACGGAAATGGAACCAATAAACAATGCGATTAAACGCATTGAACAAATCGTACGCGTTGCTAAAGTTGGCGAAATATACGATGGTAAAGTGGTTCGTATTGAGAAATTCGGATGCTTTGTAGAATTATGGAAAGGCACAGATGGGTTATGCCACATATCAAAACTCGCCCATCACCGTGTAAATAAAGTTGAAGATGTGGTTAAACTCGGCCAAACCCTAAAAGTTAAAGTTATCGGCATTGATGACCGTGGCCGTATCGATTTATCACATAAAGCAACATTACCAAAACCAGAACCAAAAAAAGCATCAAACGACGATAAATAACCAACGCATCAAATAATCATGCGTTCTGGGTAATCGAGCTTACCTTTAAGGTAGGTTAGGAAAGTCCATGCTGGCATAGACTGGGATGTCTATAGTGTTTGTGATAGCGGAAACCATAACGCTATGCACCTTAACGGGTGACGGCTGAGAAAATACCTGTCAAATGGTATGAGTATCTATAAAAGTGCCACAGTGACGAACTTGGATAGAAATATCTGAGGTGGAACGGGTAAACCCCGCAAGTCAGCAACCCAAAATTGGTAGGGGCACACTGTCAAAGGAATGATAACGGAGACAGTGACGGGAAACCGTAGAGAGATGATTACCACCCTAACGGGTACAGAACATGGCTTATAAGAACGCATGACAAAAAAGGCTGTAACTAAGTTGAGACACATTGTGTCTTGCATGGTACAGCCTTTTCTTTTGCCTTTTTTTATGTCAAATCATTATACCGAGCTAAAGCTAAGATATCTATCTATTTTATCAATAAGATTAATGGTTTTAAATTGCAATTATTGGGCTTATAGTGTACAATAATTAAAGGCTTGAAAGGAAGATGTCTTTTGGACGATAAAACCATATTAGAAAACATTAAAAACCGCCAAAAGCGAATAAGAAACTTCTCGATTATTGCGCATATTGATCACGGTAAAAGTACCTTAGCTGATCGGATTTTAGAATTTACAAAATCTATTACCGCAAGAGAGATGCGTGAACAATTATTAGACTCAATGGACTTAGAGCGTGAGCGTGGAATTACGATTAAATTAAATGCAGTAGAAATACATTATGCCCATACTGATGGTGAAACATATATCTTTCATTTAATTGATACACCCGGACACGTCGATTTTACCTATGAAGTTTCTAGAAGTTTAGCCGCCTGTGAAGGTGCACTTTTAGTCGTTGATGCAGCACAAGGCATCGAGGCTCAAACCTTAGCAAACGTGTATTTAGCGATTGATAATGATTTAGAAATATTACCTGTTATTAATAAAATCGATTTACCTAGTGCAAACATTAAAAAAGTAAAACAAGATATCGAAGACGTGATTGGCTTAGACGCCAGTGATGCTGTGTTAGCGAGTGCCAAAGAAGGCGTTGGAATTCAAGAGATTTTAAATCAAGTTATCGATAAAATCCCTGCCCCAGAAGGCGACCCAGAAGCACCGCTTAAAGCATTAATATTTGATTCATTCTACGATCCATACCGCGGTATTATTCCCTCAATCAGAATTGTAGAAGGGATTATCAAAAAAGGTGACCAAATTAAAATGATGTCTACAGGACATACTTTCGAAGTAACCGAAATAGGTGTTACGACGCCTAAACAAGTGCAACGGGATTATTTAGGACCTGGAGATGTTGGGTATTTAGCCGCATCAATTAAAGACGCCAATGATGTTCGTGTTGGAGATACCATCACGTTAAAAAAACCAGCAGCTGAAAAAGCGTTGCCTGGTTATAGACAATTAAACCCTATGGTGTTTTGTGGGTTATATCCTGTTAATTCAGATGAATATAATGATTTACGTGAAGCTTTAGAACGGCTTAAATTAAACGATGCCAGTTTAATTTATGAACCAGAAAATTCACAAGCCTTAGGCTTTGGATTTAGAACCGGATTCTTAGGGATGCTACATATGGAAATCATTCAAGAACGGATTGAACGCGAGTTTAATATTAACTTAATTGCAACTGCTCCAAGTGTTATCTATCATGTCTATATGGAAGATGGCTCGATGAAAAAAATTGACAACCCTAGCACACTTCCCGATGTGCAACATATCGATCATATTGAAGAACCGTATGTAGAAGCCACTATTATGACGCCAAAAGATTACGTTGGTAATGTTATGGAACTTTGTCAAAGTAAACGCGGAAACTTTAAAGATATGCAATATTTAGGTGATACACGGGTTCAATTAAAGTACCATTTACCTTTATTAGAGATTGTCTATGATTTCTTTGACAAACTTAAGTCATCATCAAAAGGATATGCCTCGTTTGATTATGAGTACCATAGCTATCAAACCAGTAAACTGGTTAAAATGGATATTTTAATTAACGGTGAGGTCGTGGATGCTTTATCAACGATTATCCATAAAGAGTTTGCCTATAAACGCGGAAAAGCCATTACTGAAAAAATGAAAGATCTAATACCAAGACAAATGTTTGAAATCCCAATTCAAGCATCTATTGGATCGAAAATCATCGCTAGAAGTACCATTCGTGCAATGCGTAAAAACGTGCTTGCAAAATGTTATGGTGGCGATATTACCCGTAAGAAAAAACTCTTAGAAAAACAAAAAGCTGGTAAGAAACGGATGAAACATGTTGGTAATGTTGAAGTCCCACAAGAAGTCTTCTTATCTGTCTTATCTATTGATGAATAGCACAGGAATGTGCTATTTTTTATTGCATAGAGTGTTGGGTGTGCTATAATACTAATAAGAATATGATTAGGAGGACAATCAACTATGGATTTTGCGACATCGACGATACTTTTTGCGTTTCTCTTAACGTTATTTGCCGGCTTATCGACCGGTATTGGAAGTGCCATAGCCTTTTTTACAAAAAAAACGAATGAAACATTTTTAAGTATTGCATTAGGCTTTTCTGCTGGAGTTATGATTTATTTATCGTTTGTAGAAATACTTCCTAAAGCAATTGAATCATTAGATGAGGCAACTGGATTTGATGGCTCAGCGTTTAACATTGCAACCATCGCGTTTTTTTGTGGTATTGGATTGACGGCACTTATTGATTGGATTGTTCCGAATGTTACCAATCCTCATGAATTAAGAGATGTAGAAGAAATGGAAGAAACACCGGAGCAACGAGAAAAGCGTGAAGCCAAAGTATTATTTAGAATGGGTGCGTTTACCGCACTCGCGATAACATTACATAACTTTCCTGAAGGTATCGCTACCTTTTTAGCATCACTTGAAAGTCCGACATTAGGGATAAGCATTGCAATTGCTGTTGCAATTCATAATATCCCTGAAGGGATTGCGGTTAGTGTACCGATTTATTACGCGACAGAATCGCGTAAAAAAGCGTTTTATTATTCATTCTTATCCGGTCTAGCTGAGCCCGTTGGCGCACTAGTTGGATTCTTTATTTTAATGACAGTATTAACCCCAACCATGTTTGGCATTATCTTTGCTGCGATTGGTGGTATCATGGTTTATATCGCGTTAGATGAACTCTTACCTACCGCTGAAAAATACGGTGCACATCATAAAGTTATTTATGGACTAATCGCTGGCATGGCGGTTATGGCGGTCAGTTTAATTATTCTTTAGAAAAGGTGATTTCATACCACCTTTTCTTTTTATTTAGACAAGAAGACGTGTCTATTATGGTACAATAGATATAGGTGATGACAATGAAAGGTCTTTATATCCACATTCCATTTTGTGCACGATTATGTACGTATTGTGATTTTGCCAAAGAGATTGCAAAAACAGAAAAACAAACTACATATATTGATGCGCTTATTACCGAATTACAGCACTACCAAAGAGATCTAGATAATCTTACAACAATCTATATTGGTGGTGGGACGCCGAGTGCGCTCAATCATGATGATTTAAGACGGTTATTAACGGCGATTAAAGAAACGATACACCTTGATACCGTTATTGAATATACTGTCGAATGTAATCCCAATGATATTGATGATACTTTGGCGGAGCTACTTAAACAGTTTAACGTTAACCGAATTAGTATGGGTGTCCAAACATTTAATAACGATCATTTGTCATTTTTAAACCGGACCCACACTAAGTGTGACATTGCATCAGCCTTTAGAATCTTAAGACAACATGGATTTACCAATATTAGTGTTGACATGATGTTTGGACTTGTGAATCAAACCATAGAGGAAGTTCAATCAGATATTGATGCATTGTTAAATTTAAAGCCAAATCATATATCGTATTATAGCTTAATTTTAGAAGAACAAACCAAACTATACCATTTAGTTACACAAGGTGTTGTTTCGATGATTGATGAAGATATTGAAGCCGATATGTATGAACTGATTATTAAAGAGTTAAAATACGCCGGCTATCATCATTATGAAATCAGTAATTTTGCAAAAGACGGCTATGAATCGTTGCATAATACCATCTACTGGAAAAATGCTGACTATATCGGCATTGGCGCAGGCAGTCACGGGAAATATAAAGCGTCTAGATATTATAATGAGCGACGCATTAAAACATATATTGAGGCGGTACAAAAACAAGGTACTGGACTTGCAAGTACCTATCCTTATGAAGCGCTAAGAGATACATTTTTAATGGGACTAAGGCGCTTAGAAGGCGTGCATATACCTACGGTAGAAGAATACTATAACATCGATATATTTGACACGTTTGAGTCACTAAAAAAGCATATTGATGATGGTTTATTGGAAATTAAAGATGATTATTTACGGTTAACAGATAAAGGCCTTATGTTTGCAAATAATGTATTTATGAGTTTTTAAGAGGTGAAATCATGTTAAAACAATTACTTAAAGAATATGAATATGAACTAAAAGCCTCACATCAATTAAGTAAAAACACCCTCAGTGCGTATATGTCTGATTTAAAGAAATATACGACCTACTTACTAGAACGCGACATCAAACGTCCAAGTGACATCACTAAAGACGATGTCACGCGATATCTAATGACACTTAGAAAAAAACATACCGCTAAAACGACCATAAGTCGAAAGCTATCCGCGATGAAAAAATTTCACCAATTTTGTTTAGAAGAGAAATTGGTTGATGATAATATAATTTTAGAGATTCACCGTCCGAAAAAAGAGAAACGTTTGCCTGATGTTTTGACATTAGAAGAAATTGAACGAATCTTAAAAACAGCAAAAGGCGACTCGGCCCTTAATAAACGTAATGTAGCAATGATTGAACTCTTATATGGTAGTGGGTTAAGAATCAGTGAGATGCTTGATTTAAAGGTTGATGATTTGCATATTAATATGGGATTCATCAACGTGACAGGAAAGGGTAGCAAAGAACGAATTATGCCAATTGGAACTGAGACAGCAAAAGCCTTAAAAATCTATCTAGAAAGTGGTAGAATAGAGTTAACAAAGGTTCCTACACCGATTGTTTTTCTAAACCGTTTTGGTAAACGTATGAGTCGTGTGGGGTTTTATAAAATTTTAAAAGTCTTGGCAAGTGATGCAGGGATTGAGAAAGATGTCAGCCCACATACATTAAGACATAGCTTTGCGACCCATTTATTAGAACGCGGTGTTGATTTACGATATGTTCAAGAACTACTCGGACATAGTGATGTCTCAACAACTGAGATATACACACATATTAATAAATCACAACTGATTGCTGTGTATGATATGTATCATCCACATGCAAATAATAAGGAGGAAAATGATGTATAAACGTATTTTTTTAATCGTCATTGATAGTGTTGGTGTTGGTGAAATGCCAGATGCGAAAGACTACGGTGATGAAGGTGCTAATACCATTAGAAACATTAGTTTAGCTACCAATGGTATTCATTTACCAACGATGGAAAACTTAGGCTATGGCAATTTGACTGACATTAAAGGTGTTAAGCCAATCGATAAACCACTTGGATATTACACTAAAATGGCTGAAATGAGTGTCGGAAAAGACACGATGACAGGACATTGGGAACTGATGGGATTAAAAATAGAAACCCCATTTCAAACTTTTACTGAAACTGGATTCCCTGATAGTTTAATAAAAGAATTAGAAGAACGCACCGGTCGTAATATTGTTGGAAACAAAGCATCTAGCGGAACCGTTATTTTAGATGAACTCGGAGAACACCAACTTAAAACTGGAGATTTAATTGTCTATACAAGTGCGGATTCTGTTTTACAAATTGCGGCACATGAAGAAAAAATTGGGTTAGATGAACTTTATAAAGCGTGTGAAATAGCCCGTGAATTAACAAGAAAAGATGAGTACAAAATTGGTCGTGTCATCGCAAGACCGTTTATTGGTGATAAAAAAGGTGAGTTCAAACGGACGGCTAACCGGCATGACTATGCCCTTAAACCGTATGGGAAAACCACCCTTAATTTCCTAGAAGAAGCAGGGAAAGATGTCATTGCCTTTGGAAAAATTAGTGATATTTATGATGGTGAAGGCATTACTGAATCCATTAGACAATCAAGCAATAAAGAAGGTATGGAAAATTATATTGCCTATGCCCAAAAACCATTTAATGGCTTAGCGTATATAAACCTTGTAGATTTTGATGCTTTATACGGGCACCGAAGAAATCCCGAAGGGTATAAAGACGCGATGGAAGAATTTGATGGACAGTTAAAAGAACTCATGAACCATATTGAAGATGATGATTTATTGATGATTACCGCTGATCATGGAAATGATCCAACTCATGAAGGCACCGATCATACTCGTGAATACGTGCCATTACTTGTTTATAATCCAAAGATAAAAGGTGGCGAACTTGCAATGCGTAAAACGTTCGCAGATATCGGTGCAACGGTATCAGAAAACTTTAAAGTAAAACAAACAGAACACGGGACATCGTTCTTAAAACATCTTAAGTAACACATAAAACCAGACAATGTTGTCTGGTTTTTTTCGTATAATGAGACAGTAAAGTGGGTTAATGTTAAATAAGCATGTGGTGATATAATGGATATTAATCATAGTTAACTTGCGATGTAACATAAAAAAATGGATCACACATTGGGTGTGGTCCATTTTTGATTAATAATTGGCTTCGATAGCTGCTTTATAGTCCTTACGTTTATCATCTAATTGTTTAATGATAGGTTTGACTTTGGCTTCTTGCGATGAGGTTGCATTTTTTAGATAGCGTTTATAGGACTTGATTACCGGGTCAAGAGCTTTATTTAGTGATTTTGTTTTAGTATCAAGTGATTTCAAGTGTTTTTTGTATGTGGTTGTATGTGCTTTTTTTGTTTTGTCCAAAATCTGGTCAAATGCAGCTTCGGCTTTTTTGACTTGTTTTAATAACGTGCGTTTGAGTTCTTTGTGATGACTGTTAAGTGTCAATGATTTAACTTCTTCATGGGCTTTGCTAAATGCAGTATTGGTTTTTTCTATGTCGTCTTTTATGTTATTTATGGTGTCATTGGTTTGTGCGTCAATCGTGTCTAGTGTTTCTTGATGGATGTTATAAAGTTTTGCAAGATGTTGGTCAATGTCTGAGGTGTCTGATTGTTTTTCTTCTTTTAATGTCGCCAAGGTTTCTTCAAGCCGTGCGATGTTTTCTTGCGGCTCTTTTATTTTGTCATCGCGTTGCGCTCTTGCTTCTTCAAGCGCTTCATCTAAGCGTTGTTGGGCTGTAGTTGTCGATTGTTTTTCGATATAAGGGATTAATGTGCCGCTTTTACGTTTATTGAAAAGCTCAAGTTTCTCTTCACTTTGTTGCAGGAGTTCTTCAAAGGTTTGGATGGTTTTTTCTTTTAAATCTTGTGCATCTTTTACGCCTTGATCAGCGCGTTTAATTGCGGCGTCAATTTGTGCTTTATAGCGCTTAATGTCTTGGTCGTTATCGTGTCTTTCTTGTAGCGCATCAAGTTTTTCTTGGTAGTGTGCTTTAATGCTTTCTTCTTGTTCTTTTAATTTTTTACGGTCTTTATCATCAGTAAAGAGCGCAAGACGATAAGAGAGGTCTTCGAGTTTTGTATCTCTGGCTTCTTCAATGTCTTTTTGTTCATATAGATAGGGTTGTTCGGCTTTGTATAATTTTTGTTCTGCGTATTCTAATTCTTGTTGTTTTGTCCGTTCGACATTTTCAAGACGCGCTTCAAACTCTTTTTCTGCAAATTTCATTTGTTGTTGCGCAAATAGAATTTGACTTTCGACGGTGGTCTTAACCATGGTTTCATTAACATCCATACCGATATTTAAACGTTCGGCTTGGGATTTGGTTAAATCAACTTCGTTGTCGTAAAGTGAGCGGATTTTGATGAGTTGAAGTTCGTATTCTTTTTCAGCGATTTCAATACGAGAATGTTCGTAAATAAGATCGTTTTTTGCGTCTTCTTGGGCTTTGATTGTTTCAATGTGATCGGTTTTTTCGGTTTTAAGCTTATGTTTTAAAACGGTTTGGATTTTGTGTTGCATTCCAATATTTTCTTTGGTTTTATTGAAGGCTGCTTTAAGGCGTGCGTTAAATATGTCTTGTTTATACGTGTGCATGCGTAAACTTTCAGCTAAGGCGAGTTCAGCATGTTTAACGGCTTGTTTGGCTTTTGTGAGGGTATCGAGTTGTTCTAGGGTGTCTTTGTAGATTGCTGTTTGATAGGCATAAGCAAGGGATTTAATATGCTCGATAAAGGTAAGAAGATGTTTTTTAAAATGGTACGCTTTGGTTGTGAACGTTTTGAGTTCGTTTACCAATGCATGGTTAACATGAAGGTCAAACTCCAATGCTTTTTGGTCTTCACGGAGTTTGAATAAGGTACTTGATTCTTTAAACTTAATTTTTTCTTTTTCAAGTTGAACAAGCAGTTTGAATTTTTCGTCTTCGTGGGTAAGTTCTAAGTTTTTTCGTGAGGTTAGTAGTTTTTGACGCTGTTTTTTGATTTTTTGTTCTGCTAGGCGTTTAACTTTTTCTTCGTATAAAGACAAATTTTGTTTTTCTTTTTGTTCGTATTGTTTAAGTAAGGTTTTTAATTGTTTGATGTCTTCGTTCTTTTCTGCTTTCATAATCGCGAAACGCAGTTGATCAAGATCTTCTTCTAAAGTTTCTTTGGTTTTTTGTTCGGCTTCTAATTGTTTTTTGTATTTTTGTTTAATGTTGTCTAGGGTTTCGGTTTCGAGTTTTTCTAGGTCATAATCGATGGTCTCAATATCGCGTTTAAATGATGTTTCTAGGTCATCAAGTTTTTGATTTATTTTATTAATGGCTTTCTCGTACATTGAATCAATTTTATCATCTAAATAGGTATCGTCTTTACTAGTATAGAAGAAGTGGGTACGGCTTTTTTCGACTTCGGTTAAAGCATGGTTAATCGTTTTAATCAGGGTTTTAAAGTCTTGTGTGTGTGATAAGAAGTCAGTTTTTTTGGTTTTAAAGGTGGTATTGTTTATAAAAAATTGATTTAATGTGGTTTCTGTTTTTTTAAATAAGCTCGTTGCAAAATTCAACGTTTCTTTTGTGAGTGGGCTTAAATAGGTTTCATTGATAGAATCATGATTATCTTTATAGGTTGCAAGAAGTGTATCTATGTTGTTCATCAATAGGGTTATATGTGTTTTTAAAGGATGGTCTTTAATATAGTCCTTATCAAAAAGTCGAACCGAGTTTAACGCTTCGTAGATATCGTCTTTGGATTTGAGTAAATGGTTGAATTGTTCTGTGGTGGTTGCTTGATCTTTGTCATCTATGTCTTTTTTTAACGTGTCAATTTCTCGGTTTAAGTGTTTAAGTTTTTCGTTGGTTTCTTGGACACGCTTTGTGTGGGATGCTTTAACTTTTTGATTGGCTTCATAGACTTCTTTGATCAATTTTTGTAAGAGTTCGGATTCTTTTTGTAGGTCTTCATCAATCAAAAGCGAGAGGTCTTGGTTCGCTTTTGATAGCGTTGCGAGTTCATGCTTTTTCGCCACGGGTGTCACATCCTTTCTTAGTCACGTTCGGTGATGGCTTTGACTGTCTTTCTAATTAAGGTATCAAAATAGGTCTCATTGGTTTCTTGGAAGGTATCGTATGATTCGTAGGTTGGTAGATTTTGCAAGAATGCTTTGTGGGTTGCGTTTAGAGTTTCTGTAAGGGTGTTATGTGCGTCATCTACACGGGTGTAGACATCGTCTTCTAGGCGCATAATTCTAGTGTTTAAGGTATCGAGTCGTTCTTTTTTAAGTCGGCCTTCTTGGTCGATTTTTCGTGTCGTGCTTTCGATTAAGGTTTCAAGACGGGCTGCGCTATTTAAAATTTTGGTTTCGAAAGCTTGGTTGGTTGTTTTTAGTGTCTCATCGAGTTCGGCTTTTTTAAGTTGTTTGTCTTCTTGGATAGTTAGGAGTTCTTTATCATAGGTTTTGGCTTTTTGTGCTTTAGTTTCAGCATGTTCAGTAATACTTTCATTGCGTTTGTCTTCAATAATCGTGCGTTCTTGTTTAAACATATCCGTTTCGTAGTCATAAAGGTTTTTAGCTTCTTGCATGCGTGTATCGAGTTTTTGGATATGTTTTTCATGGGACGCTTCAAGGCGCTTAATCGCATCTTTGTGACTTTCGAGTGTGAGGCGTTTGGCGTCCTCGTATTCTTGAGTCAAGGTATTTATTTTATCTTGGGTTGAGGCTTCTAAATTAGTTTTTTCTTCTTCTAAAGTTTGGATTTTGGTTCGTAAGTTGTCAATGTGGGTATTGATAGAATCGAGCGATTCACTAACAGTTTTGGTTTGTTTTTCGTTAAAGGCATTGAGCGCTTGTGTTTTATCGATTTTTAAAGCAGATAATGCTTGGTTTAGTGGTTTGACAGTTGTTTCGTAATTTTCTCTTGCTTTTTTATGGGCTTTTTTATGGTTTTCTGTGGCATTGATGACAAGGGCTTGGTCTTTTTCAACAAGGCTTTGAAAAGCAGCAGTAATGGTGTCAACAATGTCTTTAACTTCTTTTTTATAAGTTGAGTTTATAAATTTGAATAATTCGGTTGTTTCTTCTTTAATGCGTGTGAGGGTTGGTCTATCTAATGAGGTTATGCGTGCTTTGGTATCGTGTATGTGTTTAAGGTAGGTACGTTCTAATTGAGTCTTGTCTTTGTCTAATTGGTCAAGGGTTTTTTGATGGTCTGCTTCGTGTTTAGCAAGCAGGGATTGTTTCTTTTTTTCGCTGATGGTTTCTTGTTCGATGTGTTTTTGTTTTACGTTATAGACAAAGTTCAGGCTTTCTTTTTTGACGCTGTAGATGTCTTGAATAAAGCTTTTTATGGTATATTCAAATGGGCTTGCGATCAGTCTCAACAAGCTTTTTAGTTCAGGTTTATGGGGTTTTCTTGCAATTTCAAAGGCATCGAGTTGTTCGGTGAGTGGTTGAGTGTGTTCGGTGATGAGTTCGATGCGTGTTTTGATCATTGCGTTGATGTTTCTGATGTTGGTTTTGGGGCTTGATGTTTCTTTTTCTAAGGCTTTATCGATAAATGATTGTTGGTCGGATAAGCGTTTTCGTGCTGCATCTATGTCTTGTTGGATTTTTGCTTCTTGGGTGTTATATTCATCGATAATGGCTTGTTTGTCGGCTTCATAATGTTTGGTTTTGCTGGCTTCTTGTTTTTGTTTTTTTAAAAGTGCGACTTCAAGTGCTTTTTTGGTTCGATCGATTTCATAAGCTTGTTTTTTGGTATGTTCTTTGATTTCTTGTTCTAAGTCATAGGTTTCTAAGGTGAATTCTTTTTCTAGACTGGTTAAGTTGATATCTCGTTCGGTTTCTTGTTTTTCTTTATTAATGATATAAAGTTCCATTGAGCGTTTTTTATCGGCGTCAATGTGTTCTTGTTTTTTTAGGAAGTTGGCTTTTGCGAGCGCTTCTTTTTCTTCTAAATCAAGATGTGCTTTTTCGTAAGCTTGGGTAGCTTCTAGGTTTTGTTTGTCTTCTAAGCTTGAAAGGATATTGATGTTATGAAGTAGCGTATGTTTTTTGATGCGGGTATCGTGATCAATGGTTAAATGGTTAAGATCATGGGTTAGTTTGGCTTCTTTCATATCAAAACGTACCGACGCATCTTCTTGGTCGATAGTCATTTTTTGTTTGTTTATTTCGATTTCTTTTAAAGGTTCAATGGTATCTAATGTGGTTCTAATTTCATCCATCTCAGTGATGAGTGGTTTCATGTTTTGCGCATCGTTAATATACGCGGTTAAGCGTTCTTTATGGAAGGTGTTGATTGCTTTGATACAGGTGTCAATATATGAGGTTATTGTATTGTAGTGTTCTTTTATATGGGTTTTATCAGTAATGGTTTTGGTTAGCTCAGTACTTTTATTTAGATGGTCTTCTACGGTAGTAAAAAGGTCTTTTAGATGCGTTTGGTGTTCGTTTATGAGGGTTTCTTGTTGGTCGTATATGGTATCTATTAACGCAACATCTTCAGTAACCCACGTGCTTATAAACTGGGCTTCTTCATCGATGAGATTGGTTATCAGATCTTGTTGTTTAATAAGGGTATTATGGCGTCTTTCGGTTAGTTTAAGACGGGTTTCTAAGTCTTTAGCAGTGGCGTCGTCGCCTGCGTTTTTCGCGTTTTCTAAGGCGGCGTCTAGTTGGATTTTTTCAATGGTGTAGTCTTGGTCGATGACATCTTTTTGTTTATCGGTATCGAGTTTAAAGGTTTTTAAGGCATCTTTAAACTGTGAAAAAGGCGCTTCAAGAGCACTTTTGGTTTTACTGATGCCTAATGTGATTGTTTTAATATATTGGTTGAGCTCTTTGCGCAGTGAGTTCATTGTGTAAGTGGCGTTTTTGGCTAACGTATCGGCGTAGTCTGTCTCTGCATCAAAGGCTTTTTGTAAGTCTTTGTTAAAGCGTGTTAGAAGGGTTTCGAGTTTGGTTTGTGTCGTGTGGTCTTGTTCTAAGTCATTAAGTAAGTCTTTTAACGTCGCAATTGCTTCTTCAAATTGGTTGATGGTATTTACTTTATTTTTTTCTAGGTTTTGTTTATATAAGTCGAGTTTTTCTTGATAAGTTACATTGTGTTCAAGGTATTTTTTTTCAATTTCTTTGACTTTGATTGCGCGTTCTTGGGTCAGTAGTTCGATGTCATCTTTTATAAAAAGCGTCGATTTTTTAAAATCAAGCTCTAAGGCTTTGATGTTTTCTTTATGGGTTGTTTCTAAGTCTTTGATGGTTTCTTCTTGGGTTTTCATGTGTTTTTTATGGGTTGTTTCTAAACTGTATTTTTGGTCTTTAAAGGTTTCTATTAAGCTGTTTACTTGGTCTTTATGTTTTTGTTCAATAGCTTCAAAGGCCTTTTCTGCTTGGTCAGTTAAATCGGTTTCTTTTTTATTGAGTTTTGTGATGGTTTGATAGTGTTTATTTAAGCGTTTATTGTAGGTTTTTTCTAAGGTGTATTTCGCTTTTGTATCTTTCGTTTTAGAAGAAAATAGTGGATTCACCTTGTTCGGCCTCCTTTGCATGCGTATTTACATGTGTTTATTTTACCACATAAAGTAAAAATAGACAATTGAATAAATATTTGATAATCATGGGTTTTAGTTGTAAATTAGTGCCTTTCGTGTATAATTTTTAGTGAGGTGGTAAGATGGAAGAACGTGTCGTATCAGCGGAACCATTACAAGAAGAAATGGAACCTTTAAGTTTAAGACCAAAAACGTTAGATGAATATATAGGACAAACGCATGTCAAAGAGATGATGCGGATTTTTATTCAAGCGGCGAAACACCGTAATGAAAGTTTGGATCATGTCTTATTATACGGGCCCCCGGGGCTTGGGAAGACCACACTTGCGAACATTGTGGCCAATGAAATTGGTGTACAAATTAAAGTCACCAGTGGACCAAGTATTGAAAAAAGTGGGGATTTAGCGGTACTTCTTACGAGTTTAGAACCTGGAGATATCTTGTTTATTGATGAGATTCACCGTTTGCCTAAAATCGTTGAAGAAGTGCTTTATCCGGCGATGGAAGATTTTGCGATTGATTTAATTGTTGGAAAAGATGAAACCAGTCGTTCTATTCGTGTTGATTTACCGCCCTTTAC
>CAZXSS010000015.1:24645-28366 GCA_964643385.1 uncultured Candidatus Izemoplasmatales bacterium | reverse complement strand
CCTTCTTTGGTAAGAAAGTGAACAAAGTCATCAATATCATGTTTATACGCAGTAACCGTATGATCGGAATAACCTCTTATTTGACGGACATAATCTGTAAATAAGGTAATATATTCTTTATTTGTCATCTAAGGTTTTTAAAAATTGTGACATCGTTTCTAAAGCACGATTTGCGTATAAACTTTTGCGTTCTTTTTTCTTATGTTTGAAGCCGAGTTCCGGAAGTAATCCAAACGTGACATGCATGGGTTGGAATGTTTCTTTATTGGCGTGCGCGATATAGTCTGATAAACTTCCCGTAATTGTTTCTTTAGGAAAGAAGACCGTTTCTTTACCTTCAAGTTCTCTTAGCATACTACGCGCAGCCACAAGTCCACTTGAAGTGCTTTCTACATAACCCTCAACCCCTGTCAGCTGTCCAGCAATATAAAGGGGTTGGTCTCCTTTTAAACGGTAATTCGCTGTTAAATTGGTTGGTGATTTTAAAAAACTATTTCGGTGCATGATACCATACCGTAAAAATTCAGCGTTTTCTAAGCCAGGAATCATTCTAAATATACGTTTTTGTTCACCGTATGTTAAGTGCGTTTGAAAGCCAACCATGTTATACATAGAGGCTCTAATATCGTCTTGTCTTAATTGAACTACTGCGTGAAATTTTTGGCCATTGTGATTAAGACCTACAGGTTTTAATGGACCAAATAATAGGGTTTGTTTTCCGCGTTCTGCCATAACTTCAACAGGCATACACGCTTCAAATACTTTAAGTTCAAAATCACGAATTTTCGTTGTTTTCCCTTTTGTTAATGCATCATAAAAGCGGTTGTATTGTTCTTCGTTCATTGGGCAGTTGATATAATCCGCGGTTCCTTTATCGTAGCGACTCTTCTTATAACATATATCCATGTTAATTGAATCTTTATCGATAATAGGCGCCGCCGCATCGTAAAAATGTAAAGTCTCTTCTCCCATACGCTCTAATATGTTATCAAGTAAATCTTGCGTGCTTAAAGGTCCCGTCGCAATGATGACGGGTCCTTTTGGAATATCTTTCACTTCTTCATGAATGATGTCGATATTCGTATGGTTTTTCAATGTATCTGTAATGAAACCACTAAATAAATCACGGTCTACTGCTAATGCACCACCTGCAGGGACTTGATATTTGTCCGCAGATTGGATGATTAAAGAGTTTTGCATTCTAAGCTCATCTTTTAAAATACCAACCGCAGATGAATGCAGGTTTGACCGTAATGAATTCGAACATACAAGTTCTGCGAACTGGTCGGTTTTATGTGCTTCTGTATATGTTTTAGGACGCATTTCATAAAGGGTAACTTTAACTCCGTGTTCAGCTAAATAAAACGCTGCTTCACTCCCCGCAAGTCCTGCGCCAATAACGGTTACTTTTTCCATTTGACAAAACCTCCTTGGTTATGATAATTATAGCACACTAGATAAAGAAAAAATTCCTCATTTGAGGAATTTTAACCAACAATAATATCGATTTCAGGATAGGTTACATTTCCTGTAGTTTTAGTTTTCGGTTTAAACATTAATAAGAGGGCAAGGATACCAACGCGTCCAACAAACATCGTCAGTACAATCATGGCACGTCCAAAGGTTGTTAAACTTGATGTTATACCTAAGGATAATCCTGTCGTCCCAAACGCACTTGCAACTTCAAAGGCGATAGAACTTGCTGGGAACTGTTCGGTCATGGTGAGAATAATGATGGTTGAAACGATAAATGAAGCCGCCACAAAAATAACAATAAATGATTTATATACTGTTTCTTGTTTGATACGTCGTGAGTTTATAACAACAGCGTCTCTGCCGCGCGCAAAAGCACGTATGCCTAAAATCGTTAACAGTAGTGTAGTGGTTCTAATCCCCCCACCTGCACTATTTGGACTACTACCAATAAACATAAGGACTGCAAAAAATGCTTTTGTTGTACCAGTAAATTGGTTAACGTCCATTGTAGAGAATCCCGCATTTCTTGTCGTCAGTGACATAAACAAAGTATAATATAACCCCTCAAAGAACCCTTTATCAGCTAAATAGCCATCATATTCAATACCAAATAATATTAGAGCGCTTATTAACCAAATACCTAAGTGAAGCATAAAGAGTATTTTTGAAAACATACCGAATTCATATGGTTCTTTTCTTATCTTTGCCATAATAAAACCTTTAAGTTCATAAAGTGGCCAAAATCCAACGGCCCCTAAAAACATCAGCGTCATTGATAGGGATTGTACGAAGTAATCATTGGCATACATTTGGAATGAATCGCCACCTGGGGCAATATCAAACCCGGCATTCGTAAACAATGAGATAACATTGAAAAATGACTGATACAGTGCTTCTCCAACTGTAAAGTGATTGGTAAAAATTATTAAATAACCACTCATAATGACTATACCAATAAATTCTATAGAGAAAATCATAATTAAAACATTTCTAACAAATCTAACAATACCTTGTCTTGAAAGTTGATTTTGATCTGTCATTATCATATTACGCTCGCTAAAACTAATCTTTTTACGAATAGCTAACCAAAATAAAGCAACCATCATAATTAACCCAATACCACCAAACTGGATAATAAGAATTAGAACCGTTTGACCAAAGCGTGTTAATACATCTTTTACTATAATTGTTGATAATCCTGTTGTACTTAGTCCACTTGCTGATGTAAACATTGCATCAAGCCAAGATAGACTTTGTCCGTCTTGTAAACTAATCGGTAAACGTAATAATGTGGCGCCAATCATTAAAAAAAGGAAATAACTAGTCACAAAGCCTCTAGCGTATGTTCCGAAAAATATTTTCTTTAGCGTTTTTATAAGAATCATGATGTCACCCCTCGAAATAATTATAAACGTTTCTTAAAAAAAGTAAACCTCTAAATCCCTTAATAATAGTCTTTTGTAATGTGATATGCTATGATATAGTTATATTCTATCCTAAAGAAGGAGGGAAAACAAATGAGCATAATTCAAGCCCTCACACTTATTATATTTGGTTTTTTATCTTTTGTACCAGCACTGAGATTATTCCAATATAAAGAACATAAAAAATATAAAAGCCTTAGATATTTTGTTACTGCTGTCTTTATGTGGACCCTCTTACAATTTATCTTCTATCTTATCGATAACATTACACTGCTTTATTTTATCAGATTTTTAACTTACCCAATTATCTTTTTAATAGTCTATCTTGGCTATGAAACCATCCAATCTTTCATTGGTAAAACAACGCCACAATGGTTTAGAATGATTGCAATCGGATATTTTATTTTAAGTTTAGTTATTACATTAACCAATCCTATTCATGAAAATTTTCTAAAACTCTCGATTGAAGATGTCACATCACACAGTGATTTTGTTTATGCAGATATAGGTCTTTGGTTTATCGTTCACATGGTAGTTAGTTATGTGGTTGTTATTATATTAATGACTAAACTAATCATCCACCTAAGAAGACCAGCACAGTATAACCGTAGTATTTTCCCTTTTTACTCAATTATTGTTATTTTAGGGGTAGGTATTATGATTAATTTTATACATGTTGTATTTTTTACGTTAAGCATCGATCCAACCTATCTATTTATCGTTTTAATGAGTTATGCTTTATACTGGATTGTTTTTAGACGAGATTTTCAATTTCAATTACTTGCATCGAGTCGTAATGTTTTGATTAACGCGATGCGTGA
>CAZXSS010000015.1:0-24545 GCA_964643385.1 uncultured Candidatus Izemoplasmatales bacterium | reverse complement strand
TGGTTGACCAATTAAACTATTATATTAAATATGATCAAATGACAGACTGCTATAACCGTAACTATTTTGAATCACAACAAAAAAAACTTGTTGAAGCCTATCCAAACTACGGGATTATTATGACGGACCTAAACGGTTTAAAATTACACAATGATTATTTAGGACATGCTGCTGGCGATGCATTAATTAAGCGTTTCGTTAAAAACACGAAAGAGGTAACCACAAACAATACGATTATGTTTAGAATGGGCGGAGACGAGTTTTTATTATTCATTAAGGACGTTAAGAAGACCTCTTTGGAAGCATTAAAAGATGCGATCATTCATATAAATAAAGATGAGACCATAGAAGAACATATTAGCGTCGCTGTAGGAACAGCTATACACAAAGATGGAGAACACATAGAAGATACCATAAAACGCGCTGACCAGGCTTCCTATGACATGAAAAAAGCGTATTCTGCAGATTATCAAAAAAAACTTATCGAGCATTTTAAAAATATCTAAAAAAAATAGGGAAGCTTGCATGCTTCCCTATTTTTATATGATGTGGTAAAAGAATATTCCTAAAATACCAGATATGATAATAACCAAAATGGGATGAAGTTTTAGTTTTGTTAACATAAACAAGAAAACAATGATTAATATCGGACCAATAAAGTCAAATACAGCATTTTGTGCAACGGAATAAACACTTGCCATAATAAGACCAACAAGAGCTGGTCTAAGACCTTTTAGCACACGCTGAACAGCAAGTGACTCTTTAAATTGATCACTATAATGAGATGCCAGGGACACTAATATCACAGGCACAGTAACTACACCAAGGGTCGCAACTGCAGCTCCTAAAACAGTTCCTGCAGTCTGATAGCCTATGAATGTCGCACTATTTATCGCTATTGGTCCAGGCGTTACTTGGCTAATCGCCAACATATCAATAAACAGTTCCATACTCAGCCACTGATTTTCTTCAACCACAATTCGCTCAAATAATGGTAACATAGCATAACCGCCACCAAATGAGACAACACCAATACTTAAGAACGCGATAAACAAACTAAATAGAATCATGATGTGTCACCGCCTTTACAGTAAAGACCAAATACCCGAAGAAACCAGTAAAGACTATAACGATAAATGGATGAATATCTAAGAAAGCTACCATCGCAAAAGTGATGGTCATCATAAAAACACCAAACCAATTACGATTTTTCTTAAGTAATTTATACCCAGCTAAAAATATTAAAGCAACAACACTTAGTCTTACACCTTTAAAAAATGCTGCCACCATTGGATGTTCAACATACTGAAATAAAAAGATAGCAATAATTAATATAAAAATGAATGATGGTAAAATTACACCAAGTAAGGTTGTAGCAGCACCTCTGATACCGCGTAATTTAAGTCCAGTAAATACTGCAAAATTAACCGCAATGGCACCTGGTAATGATTGACAAATCACAAGCGTGTCATAAAACTCTTCTGGTTTTATGAGTTTATATCTAGTCACTAGTTCACGTTCAAAAATCGGGATCATTGCATATCCACCACCAAAGGTGAATGCCCCAACTTTCAAATATATAAGAAATAATTTTAGTAATGATATTTTCATGAAGTCATCTCCTCATTTACGATAATACTATAATAACAAAAAAAGTGTTGCTTGAGCAACACTTTTATGTTGTAAATACCAGTTTTTCGTTATCGGAATCAACTTTTATTGTATCGTTAGGTTTAATTGTTCCTTCAATGATTTTTCTTGATAACATCGTTTCTACATGTTTTTGAATAAAACGTTTAATTGGACGCGCCCCGTAATGGACATCGTATGCTCTATCTAAGATAAATTGCTTTGCTTTATCAGTAAATGTTATTGCAAGATTTTCTTCTTGTAATTTTTTATTCAAATCATTAATTTGTAAATCAATAATTTGTAAAATCTCATGTCGTCTCAGCGGTTTGAATAGTATTGTATCGTCAATACGATTTAAAAACTCTGGTTTGAAATGTTTTCGTAATCTAGAAAAAACAGTTTCTTCAATATCCGGTTTTATCTCACCAGACTCATTTAATCCGTCTAGTAGCAAATCACTACCGATATTAGATGTCATAATGACAACCGTATTTTTAAAATTTACGTTGCGGCCTTTAGCATCAGTTAACCTTCCGTCGTCAAGAAGTTGTAATAAAACATTGAAGACTTCTGGATGGGCTTTTTCAATCTCATCAAATAAGATAACGCTATATGGTTTTCTTCTTACTGCCTCAGTCAATTGTCCACCTTCTTCATATCCGATATATCCAGGTGGTGCCCCAATGAGACGGGCCACAGTATGCCGTTCTTGGTATTCACTCATATCAATACGTATCATGTGTTCTTCGCTGTCAAAGAGTGATTCTGCGAGGGTTTTTGCAAGTTCTGTTTTCCCAACCCCTGTTGGACCTAAAAAGATAAATGAGCCGATTGGTCTATTAGGATCTTTTAACAATGCACGTGCTCTTAATACGGCATCTGAGACACTCGTAACTGCACGGTCTTGTCCAATAACACGTTGGTGAAGATGTGACTCAAGGTGAAGCAATTTTTCGCGCTCGCTTTCAATGAGTTTTTGAACAGGAATACCGGTCCATTTAGAAATAATTTCCGCAATCTCATCTTCGGTAACTTCTTCTTTGATTAACGTTTTATCATTTTCTTGTTTTTTTGCAATGTCTAGACGTTTCTCAGCAGCTGGTAAATCACCATGTTGTAATTTTGCTAGTTTTTCTAAATCATAATGTCTTTTAGCTTCATCAATCTCTCGTTTGATTGCTTCAATTTCTTGTTTCATTGCTTTAACATCGTTTAACCCACGTTTCTCTTTTTCCCATTGAAGTTGTAATTGGTCATGGTGTTCTTTCAAGTTCGAGATTTCTTTTTTAATAGTCTCTAATCGTTTTTTTGATGCGTCGTCTTTTTCTTTTTGGAGACTGGTTTTTTCAATTTCTAGCTGTAATAATTTACGGTTTAATTGATCTAACTCTTCTGGCATTGAATCAATTTCAGTACGAATCATTGACGCAGCTTCATCCATTAAGTCAATGGCTTTATCTGGTAAAAATCGATCACTTATATATTTGTGAGATAATTCAGCACACGCAATTAATGCTTGATCACTTATTCTAATACCATGATGAATTTCAAATTTTTCTTTAATTCCTCTTAAAATAGAAATGGTGTCTTCAACAGTCGGTTGATCAATCATTACTTGTTGAAATCTACGTTCTAAAGCTGCATCTTTTTCTATATATTTACGATACTCGTCAATCGTTGTTGCTCCAATACAATGCAGCTCACCTCGAGCAAGCATAGGTTTAAGAATATTTCCAGCATCCATAGCCCCTTCAGTTTTTCCGGCACCGACAATGAGGTGGAGTTCGTCAATAAACAAGATAATACGACCATCACTACTAACGACTTCATTCAAAACCCCTTTGAGTCGTTCTTCAAACTCACCACGATATTTTGCGCCTGCAACAAGTGCCCCCATATCTAAGGCAAAAATCGTCTTCTCTTTAAGCCCTTCAGGCACGTCACCTTTTAAAATACGCATCGCAAGTCCTTCAGCTATCGCGGTTTTACCCACCCCAGGCTCTCCAATTAATACAGGATTGTTTTTAGTTCGTCTTGATAAAATGCGAATGACACGACGTATTTCCTCATCCCGTCCAATTACTGGGTCTAATTTTCCGCTTTTAGCAAGTTCAACTAAATCTCTTCCATATTTATTTAAAACATCATATTGTGACTCTGGTTGGTCTGTGGTGACTTTTTTGTCTTTACGAATACTATTCAGCGCATTTAAAAACGCATCTTTGGTAATATTAAATTGTTTAAATATTGATTCCGATTCACTATGTTTTAAATCTAGTAAAGCTAGATAAAGATGTTCTACACTTAAAAACTCATCATGCATTTTTTTCTTCATATCATCAGCTTTTAACATAAGTTGATTGGCTTGTCGTGACATATACATTTCATTGCCACCACTTACTTTAGGTAAACTTTCTAATTGTCTTATTAATGCATCCTTAATGGCTGATATAGGTTTATCCATCGCATTAAGTAAGGAAACAATTAAAGACTCACTTACAGTTAAAAGCCCCAAATGAAAGTGCTCTGGGGTTAACATTTGATGGTCATACCGTGTTGCTATATTTTGTGCTTCTTTTAAAACTTCCTGTGTTTTTTGTGTCATATTTTGTTCCATATATATACTCCTTTATGAAAAGACTTCAAGGACAAGCCTTGAAGTCTTAGATTTTACTCTACGTCAATTGCGTAGCCTTCGTTAACATGTTCCGCTTTTTGTGCAGTGATGTTTAAGACACCATTATTTAGTTTTGCTTTAACGTTGCTAGGATCAACATCTGGAAGATGGATAGCACGCTTCATTGAGCAAAACTGTCGTTCTCGATGAAGATAATTGTCTTGGTCATCTTTTTGCTCTTTTTCTTCTTTGTGTTCAACCGAGATAACTAATGTTTGGTCATCATAGTTAACTTTAATATCTTCTCGGTCAACACCTGGCAAGTCAGCTTCGATAACATACGCTTTGTCTTCTTCTTTTACATCCAGTTTGAATGTATCATTGCGTAGCGATCGTAGTGGACTCGCTCTGAAGAAATCATCAAAAGCATCGTAAAAATTTACGAAATCATCGTTTTTACGCGGTGTAGCTGAGAATGGCGTTAATTTAAACATAATAATCCCTCCATTTTTTTATTGTTAGCACTCGTATCGGTTGAGTGCTAGTTCAATTATATATTAACGCTTGTTCGCTTTTTTGTCAAGTGTATTTACATATTTTTTTAATAAAAAAAAGGATGTGTAAAACACACATCCTTTTATTAAATACTATTCTTGAGTTTCAGATGTTCTTTCGGAAATCGCTAAATTGATTGCATCTAATATCGCGGTTTCCTTTTTGAAATCTTCCATATCTATATGGTAGTCAACAGCAACACCCATCTCAATACTATTATAATCGGCATCAGCAGATAAATTATTCGAACTCATAATAATGACTGCACCACTTGGTAATATATTTGTTGTAATTGACGCGGCGCCGCCTTCTGAGTCCTCACCAAGTATTGTTACATTGTCTAATTCACTGGCAATTTGTGTCATCATGTTCCCCGCACTAAAGGTAATAGGACCAGATAAAATATACCAATCATAATCAAGTGCATCGGTATCTGAGTCGTAGTATGCAGTATACGTAGATAAATCTCCTGCATTTAGTCCGTGAATTGGTAATAACTCGTCTGTCATGTACCCAAGAACTTGAATCATGCCACCAACTATACCACCAGTATTACATGAAATATCAACAATAACTTTGGTTGCAGTGCCATCGGCAACAACAATATCCATTAATGCACCAAATTGATCTGGTGTATCTTCATCAAATCCAGTTATACGAACACGCGCAACATCACCATCATCATAATATGTAACCGTATCTTTGTCCGTACAAAGATTCATATCTTGTAAATCCCAAAGATCATAATAGAAATTTCGGGTACGTTGACCAACATCTGCTAAATCAGAAAGGACTTTAGTCTCTTCATCAGAATGATACCCATACATGAGATGCGATGTATGTAAATCATCTAAGTCGTATGCTAAATCCCATACAGCTTCATCGTGGTTTTCGCTCATTAGTGCTTCTTGATCAAAAACATCATAGTAGGTTTCTACATCTTGATCATGGCGGAGTCCATAATAGTGATCAAAGGTAAATACAGTATAGTTATATGTTCTCAATGCTTTGAGCCATGTCATTTCTTCACCATTATAAGAACTATCTCTTAAATCATCTTCGACATCGTAACGCTGATAGGTATCAAATCCTACCAACTCATCGCCGTTATAATAAACATCATACATTGACCCCGAGAATAACAAGTTCGCTAGATGAAAAGGAATTAAGAACTGATCATCATGAACCATGGTATCTAGACGATATTCATTTAAATCAAATACCACAGGATCCATATATTCATATGTATAATCAGCAACTGATAATCCTGATCCAAAGTCTGTTTGAGTTGATTGTTGATAAGCTCCAAAGAAATCAAAATGACTAACAGTCACAGTATTTGCATCAAAATCAAATGTTAAAGAATATGTCATATCTTCCATCAATGGGTCTTCACCAGGTTCTAAATCACTAGTATTATCAGAGAAATACTCAATTGTTAACGTGTTCTCGTCGACAATAATGTCAACATCATCAAGAATAATTGCACCAGATTGTGTTCCGCCATCTAGTAGTGTAAGGAATGTTTCTATATCAACATATGGCAACCCTTCTGTTTCTGTATAAAAAATATCAATATCCATATCATCTAATAAGTATTCTGTTGCAATACTTGTAAATGGTAAAGATTCTGTCTCACTAACCATTGGTTCTGGTAATGTTTCTAATGTCACATAAAATTCTTTCGACATTTCTTCACCACGATATGTTGCATGGGCAGTTAATGTCACTTCTTTTTCGCCACTTCGATAAAGCGGTGGGTTAACCATCCCTTTTGAAGATAAATAATGTGGGTCTGATGATTCCCACGTTACCGATGTTTGTCCGATTTCGCTTGGTAATTCAATATTGTTATTGATTGTTGTTGGCATATCATATGCATCAACAAGTGCGAATTCTAATGCTGTAGTTTCTTCAATACTTAAACTTTCAACGGTTACAGTAAATGTACGAGACACTGTCTCATCATTCAGTGACATTGTAGCTGTTAAATCAATGTCAACATTTCCCTCATCATACATAGGCTTATTAACAGCACCATCTAAGCCAAGTATTGTTTCGTCACTAATGGTCCACGTAATATCATAGCCATCATAACTTGTTGGCAGTGTGATATCATCGGTGACGACTTCTGTCAAAAACGCCTCTGTAGCAAGATCATCAAGTGCATCTTCTAATAACTGTTCATCAGTTACATCAGGCTCATCGTTGTCAGTCCCTTCAGGCTGACACGCTACTAAACCAATAGTCATCATGGTTAGTAGCATTAATGTAATTAATTTTTTAATAGTAATCCCTCCATTTATTTATTATCACGGTTTTTTAACCATGTTACTACCTCATTAACACGTAATGGTTTTGTGTAGTAAAACCCTTGGCTGTAATCGCAGCCAACATCCTTTAATAATGCTTCGTAGGTTTCATCTTCTGTACCTTCAGCAACAACTTCGATACCGATAACATGTGCATAATTTACAATCAGTTCAACCAGTTTCTTCGTTGCGTCTTCTTTAACCATTTTTTCAATAAAATGGCGATCAATCTTGATTTTATGAACGGGTAGTTCACTCAATGTTGACATCGTTGAATAACCAACGCCAAAATCATCAATTAATAATGGAATATCATTTTGTTTAAAGGTTTCTAATAATGATTTTGTTAAATGAAGATTTAGCATTAATGTCGACTCAGTCATTTCAATACCAATTTTGTTTTTTTGATAGTTTTCTTTTTTAATCATATCAATCAGCCTATCTACCAAAGCAGGGTTATATAAATTCCGCTGTGAAATATTGATATTAATATCCAAATTTTTATATTCACTAATACGTTTATTTTCCTCGATAACTTGTTTAAATACCCACTCTGTGATATTATCTATAATTTTTGTCTCTTCAGCTAACGGAATGAAATCCATAGGAGGAATTAAAACACCATCTTTTTCCCATCGAACAAGTGCCTCTAAAGCAGTAACTTCATTAGTTTTTAAGTCTACAATAGGATGATATTCTAAAAACAATTCGTTATTTTTTACTGCTAAAGGTAACGCGCCTAATCGTTCTAAATTTCGCTGTGTATGTTCAAAATCTTCTTGATATATAGCGTATTTTAGTTGTTCTCGTTTGGCATGCAATGCTGCAATTTCACTATATTTAAAAGCTTCTAAGCGTGTTACGGTTTTATCTGATAGATAGACACCTATGGACATTTCGATAAACATGGGCATATCGTCACTATAGAAAACCATGTCATCAAACCGCCTAATGATCTGAGAAAATTGTGACTTAAATGCATTTTGATCGGTTTCAATCCAAAATTTACGGTTATCGACTTGAATAATATTCGCATTATCAAAATGCTTTAATAATTCTTGATGAATATCGATTAATATTTTAGCGTAATTCTCTCTTCCGATTAATACTACAATATCTTCATAATTATTTATCATTATAGTTAAAGACACATCGGCTTCATCGTATGCATTTTCATCGAATTTAGTAAGATAGTTGTAGTAATTAGGAATACCTGTATCCAATGAGTGAGTATAAATTCTATTGATTGTTACATATTGACGGCGAACGCGATCAAAGACAAGACCAGTAAGAAAGCCAAGTGCCATAAATATTAACATGCGGTAGATCCAATTAAAAATCGGTTGCATTTCTCCAGAAGCAGTATTAAATGGCATTAACGGTCCTAATAATACGCCAGCGATAATTCCGGTAACAAGCCCACCACGGCTTCCGAAGATAAGTCCTCCGATAACAACTGGAATATAAAACGTATGTAAATAAGCGTTTTGTGTACCCCCTGTAAAATAAACAAGAATATAACAAGAAGTAAGAATTCCAATATTTATTATTGTATAAAGCAGCCGGGTCTTACGTGTTTGATTCAAGATAATATTTAATAGCCCATCACCTTTGAAAGATTGCATGTCATCTCACCGCTTCCTATGTTACTTTATTGTATCATATTTAACGCAATTGTTGTTGTTGATTAAAAAAAGTTCTATACCCAAATGTTAAAAATCCATATGTTGTAAGACTTACGCCACCTAAAATACCAAGCATAATCATAATTTGATAAAGTATTGCTGTTGTCGGTAGTGTGCCTGATAATATTTGCCCAGTCATCATTCCAGGTAAAAAAATAATTCCCATTCCCAGCATGCTATTTAGTGTTGGCATAATCGCCGCGTCAAATCCATCATTAACAATTTGATAACTGGCTTCTTTTGGTGTCGCACCAAAGTAAAGTAATGTTAGTACTTCGTCTTTATTGTGGGTAAATCGGTTTACTAGGGTTTGTACTCCCAAAGATATGCCAGTCATACTGTTCCCGATAATCATTCCAGAAATTGGAATAAAATATTGAGGATTATAATAGGGATTAACTTTAATGACAATCCACAAGAAGAATGCAATCACAGGTAGTGTTCCAAGTGGAATACTAATAGCAATAACTTTTTTAAGGCGTGGATTTAAGGTTTTTTTGAACTTTTTAAATATGGTAAACACTGCAAAACTGTTCATAGCTAAAATGATTGCTAAGGTTATAAGTGGATGCGGATTTTCAAATATCCACGTTAAAATAAACCCAACCAATACAAGTTGAACTGTCATTCTAATAGATGCTAAAATCAGTTCTTTTTGCCTATTTATCTGTCTGCGTTTTAAGAACCACAAAACAACCAAAACAAATATATACCCGAGTGCTACTTCAATATATGATAACTCAATGACGCCCATTATGCTCACGTCCTTTAATTTTTCCGTCTTCAATGGTATAGATACTGTCTGCATATTGTTTTGCTATATTGAGCGAATGTGTCACCATAATTAATGTTTTATCTTGTTCTTTTACAAAAGAAACTATTTTTTGAATGACATCGCGTTCTGTTTCTTCATCTAGTGCACTAGATGGTTCATCGAGTAAGATACATGGGGTATCTGCAGCAATAATTTGAGCTAAAGCCAAACGTTGTTTTTCTCCCATGGAAAGATTAGATGCATTTTGGTCTAAATCATTTTTAAGATGAACGCGTTCACAAATAGACTTTAAGGTTGAATCATCTAATGTTTTATCTCTATACTTTAGTGGTAACATAATGTTTTCTTTTACTGTTCCGTTAAAGATAAATGGATTTTGTGGCATCATCATACATCTTTTTCTGTGTTCAATGGTATCTTTGTCTTCTAAAGGTTCATTATCAATATAGACGGTACCATCTGTTGGAGAAATCATTTTACTAAGCAATTTTAACAGGGTGGTTTTTCCACCACCGCTTTCCCCAACTAAACACGTTATCTTTTCAGATTCCGCCTTAAAATCTTCAATAGTTATTATGTCTTTATATTGGGCGTAATTTATTTTAAACGTCATTTTTTGGCTCCTTATAGCTAGTCAATACAAGATTGTAAGCTTTCGTATTTTTATAAGACTTCGTATATTCAAAAATTCGTCCATCAATCAAATATCCAACTAACTTAACGAACAATACAGGCGTATTTTCATCGACATTGAGATATGGTTGGTAGTCTTTTTCTGCAAAAACAGCCTTAAAATGTTGGGTCGCTTTTGCCATTTTTAAGTTTAATGTGGATTGAATATAATGGTAGATAGATCCATTTACAATGGTTTCATCTAGGGGAACGATATCTTTTGGAAAGTAAGATTCATCAATAATTAAAGGAACATTATTTTTTTTACGTACCCGAACAACTTTATAAATATACGACCCTTCTTCTATTCTTAGGTGACTCGCAATCTGTTTTGAAGCACGTTGTAAAGAAAATTCAATAAGCGTGTTCTTTACCGCGCCGCCAGCTTTTTCTACTTCGCTTGTAAACCCCGTGAAAACGTCAAGTGGTTTATACAAAACATTATCAGATTTAAAAATACCCACATTGGCTACACGGTAAACACGTTGATCCTCTTCTAATTTGTCTAACGCGCGACGAATGGTTATTCTTGATGCATCAAGCATTTCAGATAAAGCACGCTCTGAAGGTAAACGCTCTCCAGGGTGCTTTGTTTTAATAATATCTTCTAATGCACCTATAATGTGATTTACTTTGGTCATACGTCACCTTCTCTCGTAAACAATCTGTCCATTTTTTATGGTTTTATCAACGTCATAATTTTTATCAAGAAAAACAAGATCCGCTTGATAGCCGACTTTAACTTTCCCTAAAAAATCATCAACGCCCAAGTATCTACTTTGGTTTGTGCTCGTAGCACGAACCGCTTGTAGCACTGTTAGACCAGCTTCTAATAACGTTTTAAAGCCGGTGTCTAGATATTGATTACTTCCTGCAAGTGTATCGTTATCTGTATAATAATGGTTTCCTTTTAGTTTAAGTGTTTTTTCCCCTAATACATATGAATCACATAACGCATCACTAATACATAGTATATGTGGTTGTTGTTTTAAAAAGAATTTAATCATATCCAAAGATACATGAACTTTATCAGCAATGAGTTCATAAATCATGTCATCTTTAAGAAAGCATTGTAAAAGGATATTCTCTTTTCTATGATGCATCGGTGGTAACCCATTAAACATATGAGTTATTGTTTTAACACCGTGATTATATGCTGTCAAAAATTCACTATTTGATGCTTTTGAGTGTCCTATTTGTTTATGGATACTTGGATAGGATACATAAAATGAATCGGTTACCATCTCTGGTGCAAAGGTAATGATTTTGACAGTATCATTTGATGCCTCGATTAAATCATCTAACAGTTTAGCATTATAAGGGCCAATCCCCTTTAATGATTGTGCGCCTGCTTTTTCTTTATTAATGAAAGGGCCCTCTAAATGAATTCCTAAAGCCATGTCATCTTCTTTTACTAGTTTACTAAAGTCTGTGAGTTGTTCCATCATTGTCGCTATGGATGTTGTTGCTACAGTAGGTAAAACGGTTGTCACTCCGTGTGTGTATAATTTTTGTTTTGAAGCATTAAAATCTTTGCTCGATATATGGATATGTTGATCAATAAATCCAGGTATAACAAGAAAACGGTTAGGTTTATCGTTTAACTCCTTATCGAGTGCGTGAATTTTACCATTTTTGATTGTTAGGGTACAATTTTCAATAATCGTATGTTCAGTCACAACATCGACATGTCTAAAAATCATGAGACATCAAGGCCAACAACATCTAGTGCATCAAAAACAAAAATCACTCCTTCTCCCGGGGTATCAATATCAAGTGCATGACGGATTTCATTTTTGACATTTTCAGCATCACTTTCAGGAATAAGCGTTATAACAATATCCTTGTCATTGTGCATTAGATTTTTTAATAATGGGTGCTCGAAAACACTGACGCCTTTTCCCTTTATAAGTGTGCTCCCTTTTGCCTTTTTGCGTCTAGCAGCATCAATAACATCGTTGCCTTTTCCGCGTTTGGTAATCGTTACAATACATTTATACTCGCTCATTATTCACGCCTCCTCTTTCTTACCTACAACTAAATCAGTTAAAGGTACAGTAAACATGATGCCAGTATGACTTTTATCTAATTTAGCTTCTCTTTTTAGTATTGCTTGAACATCAGATAAATATTCTGCGTTGACTTGGAGTATCATGATATCCCGTTTAATATCTTGATTTAAGTTAACCATCGAAGCATAAAGCATAGGATTAATAGTGCCTTCTCCTTTTAAAACAGTAACACTCTCGAAATGTGTTGGATTAAGCAAGTTAATGAGATGCTTCGCTTGCCCATGTTTAACAATGACAATAAGCATTTTTGTGTCTTTCATGTAATCACTTCCCTTTTAAAATTTATAACGTGTAAATAGATATGGATATATACCAAAGCCAATAAAAGCAACGAGAAAATACCGAACAAAATCTAAAATATTTGTGATGAATAGACCCGTTGGAATTAGATTAAATAACCCTTTTATACCAATTAAAATAGTGCCTAATAAAACAAGACCTAAAAAATAGCGAATCATTTTTTTAGTTAAAGAAATATCATATGTGAACTTAACAAATCGCTTTTCATACATGATGGCAAATACAACACCTGCTAATATGCCATACCCTTTAAAAAAGTCATTACTTGAAACAATAAAAAGACCAGGGATAAATATAAGAATGAGTATACTATATATACGATGCAATTGTTTTGGTTTGTCTTGATATTTTTGGAATACAATATGCGCTATTATCGCAATAGCAATCCCAATAATGGCACCAACAATAACATCTTTAAGATAATGTACACCTAAGTACATCCGACTAATCATCATCAATATTGTTATCGTTATCGCAATAATTAGATAACGATGCTTTTTTAAATATAGTGCTGCTGCTATATAAAATGATGACGATCCTTGGACGTGTCCGCTTGGCATAGAATGTCCGGTTGCCGTTTCTGGCCGTTTGTTTTCTATATCATCATAATCTTCAAATGGACGATTAGCTTCTGTAAAATCCTTAATTACATTATTTAACGTTAATGAAAATCCTAAAGTAACGGCTAAAAACTCACCGAAACGTTTATTAATAAGCCAGTAAATAAAGCCTAATAAAGCTATATAAAAATATTCTTCCCCTAAAAAGGAAATAACATCAAAAAACAGGTCTAATCCAGCAGAACTCTGTTCTTGTAAAAAGCGGATAATTTCAATACTCATACGTTAACTCATTTCTTGTCTTCAGACATGTTTTTTTGAAATAGTGTTTTTTGTCTTCTTTTATAAGCACATAAAACCCATGGGAATAGTTTAATGCCTAGCATAAATAGTTTAGAAGGATAAATCCTTTTTTTATTGCGTTTTAATCCTTTTACCATTGCTCTAGCAACGGTTTCGCTGGTTTGTACTGGCCATGGTTTATTTTCTTTATCAATAACATCAAAAAAGTTTGTGTCTGTTGCAACTGGATAGACAGACTGTAGAACTTGATCTTTATCAAGCTCTAATTGATAACTTTCCATAAACCCTTTGAGTCCTGCTTTAGCCGTAGTATAGACCGCATAGCCGGGCATAGGTACATAGCTAACCGCACTTAGCGTAGCCATAAAATTAAATGGATGGGTATCATTCACTTGTTTCATCTTTTGAGCACTTATCATTACACTATATAAATCTAGTTTTAGTAGTTTGTCTATATGCTTAAAGTCTTTATCTTGAAATCTTTCATAATAGGCAAAACCAGCATTCGCAATGAAAGCATCAATATGACCATAGCGCTTGATCGCAGCATCAAATATAGCATCAATGTTTTTTTCATTAGATAAATCAGCATTTTTCTTAATTAAATAATCATGTTCTAGATCAGTTTCTTCAATAGAACGAGATACAGCCATTACGTGGGCACCCTCATCAAGTAATCGCTTTGTGAGCGCATAACCAATACCACTAGATGCACCAGTAACTATAATTACTTTTCCTGTTAATATCACGATAAATCTCCTTTCACGAAATCAATGACATATTGCGTATATATTTCGTGTTGTGTTTGTCTAGAAATCGTATTTTCACCATCACCGCGTTGAATGCCATAATAAGCAAAATTGGCATGGTTTCCTCCTTCAATCTCAAGGTATACAGTACTATTGGGTAAATATTCTTTAGCCTCTTCAAAACTAATTCTATCTAGTACTTTATCTTCACTCGCAGTGATTGATAGCACGTCAATGTTTTCATTACTTAAATCATGAGCAACATCGATATATGCGGCGATTAAAATAAGTCCTTTAATATCCTCCATATCATTTCGTGATGTCATTGCACCACCTAAAGAATGCCCTCCTAAATACCATGGTAAATCACTTTGATAGGTATTATACACCGATTCAAAAGCATCGGGGTTTAAGACTGATAAGTTCAATGGCATCTCAACAATATAGACTGTAATGCCTTCTGCACTCAACATTTCTGCCATAACTAAATATGCTTCACTTTCAACAAGTGCCCCTGGGTAAAACACCAAGTTGGCCACTGGGCTGTCAGCTTCAACAACAATCACATTATTTTCTTTATAAACATTGTCACGCTCTGTTATAGTTGTGGCTTCATCCATAGCTTGATGGGTAATAATCATGAACACCATTAATCCGACTAACCCTGTAATGGTTAAGACAATCGCAATCCGTTTAAACCAATAATATATCTTTTGCATATTAACGTTTTTGCATAGGTAAGCGTTTTGCCATAATGATATCTGGTTTATTTAGTCCATTTGCATCAGGAATAAATCCCGTCACAGTAAATCCAATTTTTTGATAAAACGTAAACGGATGATTGTCTAAATTTTCGAGATGTTTAATTGCATTTGGAATATTGTGATATAAATCTCCCTTGGATGCGGTGGTTTTAAAAAACTCATCATCAGTCCCTAAATAAAGCGTGACACAGCCATAGGCTTGTAATTTTTCTTCTAGACGCTTAACTAATATTGTGCCAATGCCTTGTCGTTGATACGATGATTCTACAATTAATGGGTGCAGTTCCCATCCTGTATGTTTGTACATCGCTTTAGCCCCAACAATGCCTACAATTTTACCCTCTTTCTTCATAGCGAGTAATTTATAATCATCATCTAATAATTCTTTAGCTTCTTCAATACTTTCTTTTTCATTCTTGTAAGCCTCAGGAAACGCTTGATGTAATAAAAAGGCCAATTGATTAATGGTTTTTAATGAACGGTCATTTATTTCGTAAATCATATTGGTATCCTCCTTAATTAGTAAACTCTTTATAGCCATTATAACATTATTATAAGTCAACCACTTCATATCGGTTTTTAATTGTTGATTTGATAGAATTAACAAGGTTATCATCATAGTCAATATCGACATACGTTATGACGGATTGGGTAACCTCATGAAATAAATCTAGGCTCGTGTATAATGCTTTAAAAATTAGGGCTTTTTCTATGGTAGGAAAAGTATTAAGTAATTGCTCATACCATAAAGGATCAATAAGTTTGTTAAGTCGATTCCCAGATTTTCCAACTGAAATCTTAAAGTCAGTATTATATCCTACCCACCAAGTTAGCATTGTTCTTAGTTGTTTTCGAACAATATTTAAATGATCCATGGCGTATAATAATTGATCTCTCGCTAATCCCTTAGCCACATATAAACTTACCCAGTAACATTCATTAATCGTGCATCTAAGCTCTTTGATAGATGGTTCTTTTACATAATAACTTGATTCATTAGGACTAGGTACTCTAATAGAATAATTGTCTTTATTGATTAACACCCTTGTCAATGAATCTTGTTTAATGTCCTCAGGAAAATCCTTAATATCGCGAATGCTTAAATCAATTCGGTTGCCGTCCTTGAACTGCATTAAATAAATATACCACGCTTCATCTGTAGCATCAAGTTGGTCATCTTTAGTTTGCATAATCAATAGATCACCAAAAACATCAATCCATTTTTTATCTTTAGGAAATGCGTGATAATCTTCTACATAATAAACAATATCATAATCTTGATAACGATCTTTTTTTACTGACGGATTAACGCGAGAGCCATTCATTACAACAGCGCGTACACGATCATCGTGTTTAGCAACTGTTGTAATGGTATTTAGCATGGTTTGAATACTACGCATAATCATGATCCTCCTCTATTGATAATAGAGTATATTTGATACTAAGGTCTAACGCAAATCCACCAATGCTATTATCCGATTTTACAACCCTATGACACGGTATAAAAAGGAGTAGTGGATTTTTATTTAGTGCATTACCAACAGCGCGATAACTGCGGGGTTTCCCAATGGTTTCAGCTAATGTTTTATAAGTTATTTTTTCACCATATGGAACCTGTCTCAATGCGTGATAAACTGATTGTTCAAATGGGGTTCCTAAAATCTTAATAGGTGTCATAAAGTGTGTCAACTCACCTTCTAAATAGTGGTAGACTTCACTTGAAGCGCGTTTAATGATATCGGTTTCTTCTTGAAACATATTATTCGTAACCTGTTGAGTACATTCTACTAAAAAACCCTCTTCTTCAACAAAGCACAATACACCTATCTTCGTTTCATAACAATATCCTTTTCTCATCGTTATCCTCCATCTTACTTAAGATGTTTTTTATAAAGGGATCTTTTTCTTTTATATAACAATCTATATTATATGGATGTTTTTTACTTGCAGCATATTTAATATTGCTGTAAGCATCTCTTAAATCCTTATGTGTTTGCAAAACTGTTTTAAAGAACAGATGTTCCTTGAGGGCTTGAGAGTCTTTCTGACAAACATATAAATGATGTGCCATAAAAGGACTCTCGCTATACGAGAAGGCTTCTCTACCGCTAATGCCTAAATCCCCTTCATGACGATACCCTAGTTCAGCTAGTTTTTGTTTAACTACCTCAAAATCGGCCATTGAATCTATAACAATATCTATATCTATGATGGGCTTTGCAGCAAGTCCTTTAACTGACGTGCTACCGATGTGCTCAATTATTATGATATTGTCTTTAAGTTTAGAAAATAATGTTTCTTTAATATCATAAAATGCAGTTTGCCACTTAGAATCATATGGAATTACTATAACATGTATTGTTTTCATGATCATCACCTACTATTATTATACGTGATTTTTTGTAAAAAAATAAATCTTCTCGTAAAAGAAGATTTATGATAGGTTTTTGAATTTTTTACGATACACAATATAATGGATAATAACCCAAGTAAGTAAGAAAGTAAAAAATTCTAAGATTACTTGGAAAACATATTTTTCTTGATCGAAGAACCACATTAAAACCGCGAAAATAAATGCGGCAATAAATCCTTGCATCCAAATGCGTATGTGCAATGTTTTCTTTGTTTCTTCTTTCATATAACCACCTCAACTATAGCATATCATATATCACGTCTTGCTTACATATGTTTTTCCGCAACGACAATAAAAGGTAACGAGGACTCTTCGTCAAATGTTGTCTCGTTAAAACTTCCATATGTTTTTATCTCTTTAAAACCGACAGTTTGTAATATTGATAACACTGTCGAAGGTCTTATAGGGTATAATCTTACGGTATTGTAGGTAGGGTTGTTTTCCTTAGTTAGGATGGTATTAAAATGAATATACGGGGGCTGATAAACATAGTTACGCTCAAAAACGAGGTCGCCGTTTTTAATTGTTGGTAAGTGATCAATATTTTGGTCTAAAATACGCGCATAATTAATGATTTGTAAAATAAAAACACCATTATTTTTTAACGCTTTTAAGACCTTTTCGAATAATAATTGAATTGTACGTTCATTTTCAAGGTGAACGATGGAATTACCGATTGAATAAATACCATCATAGAAGTTTAGTGCAGAGAGGTCTAGCATATTTTCAACATAAAACTCTGGATTGTTTGGCTGATGTCTTTTGGTTTTTGCTTTAGCAATCATCGATGCATCAAGATCGGTGCCTACCACATGATATCCGTTTTCAGCTAAGCAGATTGCATACGTTCCTGTACCGCACGCTAAATCTAGGACATTGCGTTTCTTAAGATTATTGTTTAGAAATGTTGCTGTGGTATCTTTTTTTGTAAAAATCGCATCGTATACATCCGCAAAATCTTCATATAATGGCATCGTATTCCCCTTCATGTTATAATGTTTGTAGGTGATTATTATGGAGTTACAGTATTACATTATTGGCTTTTTAAGTCTATATAGTTTGAATATTATAGTTGGTTTAAGTTTTCTTTTATCTAGGCTATTTAAACCGCTTATCTTTATTTTACCCATCGTGTGTTTTGTGGGTAGTTTGCTTAGTTTATTATTGGCTGTTATAGTCCAAGGTATGCCTTGGTCTATATATGCTTTTATTATTGGTGGCGTCGTTTTCTATACGTCAATTATTGCTTTTATTTGTGTACTTATTTTATATATAAAAAGTAATAAAAATTAATAGTTGACGTTTTTTCTATACCACGCTTTAGCATCTTGAACTTCTATTTCAGTGAGTTGATGTCCTTGATAATACCATGCTAATGTGACATTTGCTCCTGCTTTTTCGAATAGTTCTTTAAGTTTTATTGGTTCATCTTTAGAGCATATTGGGTCATTTTCGCCAGCTGCTATAAAGATGTTTTTTTTATGTAATGATGGCATGTCAATGTGTTGATATGGCACCATAGGATGATGTAAAAGGACACTGTTAAAAAGCGATGGTTCATGAATTAAAATGCTCGAGATAATATTCGCACCATTAGAGTATCCTAAGGCAACAATGTTGTTTGCATCAAGTTTATATGTTTGGATATGTGATTTTAAAAATGCAATGATATCAATGGTACGTTTTTTTAAATCTTCTTCGTCAAATACACCTGGTTTAACACGTTTAAAAAAACGATTAAGACCATTCTCGTTGACATCTCCTCTTAGGCTTAAAATTGATGCTTTGTTATTAATCGCTTTAGCAATTGAAACAAGATCGTATTCGTCACCACCAGTACCGTGAAATAAAACAAAGGTTGGATGAGTACTATCGTTTTTAATAAAAATATGCTTCATTGTATCACTCCGGTCGTTTTAGATGGATAGGGGTTGAGATGAGTGCATAATCATCGCCAGATAAACGCGCAATAGGTTTTAAGGCGTTCGTGATGATTTGTTCATTTTCGAGAATGGAATCATCAATACCAATGTGCTTAATTTTACCAATAATCATATCAGTATCTTCAAACTCTATATGTTTATCTAGTGTACATTCAAAATACACTTTTGCTTGATTAATAATTTTGCCTTGAACTTTATTAGCTTTTGTGACAGTAAACTGCGTTAAAGACAATTCACTTTCATTAGGTGGCAAAGCCGCTGCAGTTTGATTGGCATCATATAGAATGTCTTCTGTCACAATATGAATGACAAAATCACGGTTTAATAAAATATTTTGTGCGGTATCTTTTCGTTTACCTCTTGCATGACCAATAACAATTGATAGCCTTGCTGGCTTGGTAGTAACGATATTAAAATAGCTAAATGGTGCAATATTGAGAACATGCTCATTATTCATTGTTGTCACTAAAGCAATTGGCCTAGGGACAACTGTACTTGTTAATAGTTGGTACATTGATTTTTTTGTAAATGCATCTGGGCTATAAGTCGTTGTGTTTTTCATTGTAGGCTCCTTTATCTTTTTTACACTTTGATTATACAATGATTAGTTGGTGAACCCAACTATAACGCAAAAGAAAAGCAAGCATTTAAACTGCTTGCTAATCTGTAATTAACGCTAAATCTCCAGGTAATATTAAGCCTTTTTTTCTAAACAGTAAATCGATTAAAAATACAAGTATTATTGGTAATGCAATGTGTAGTAACCCAACAGTTAATAATGTATTAATTGAATAATCCAGCGCATCAAATGTTGCGATTTGTCCAATGAAACCGCTAGTTCCCATTCCTGAACCAGATGCGTCTGTTTTGACTTTAAATAACATTGTTGATAATGGTCCTAATAGGGCGGATACGATAATAGGTGGAAGCCATATTATCGGCTTTTTTAAGATGTTTTTAAACTGTAACATACTTGTTCCTATAGCAATCGAAATCACCGTTCCTATTGAGTTATCTTTACGACTCATAATTGCAAATCCAATCATTTGTACTGACCCACCAATAACAGCAGCACCTCCTGCAATGCCTCCAAGCGATATAGAAATCGCAATGGCAGCACTAGATATAGGCGCGGTTAAAGCCATACCCATAATAACAGCAATGATAACCCCCATAAAGAAAGGCTGTAAGGTTGTTGCAGTTTGAATAAAGTTTCCAAATAAAGTCATGGCTGTAGCAATTGGCTGACCGATTAACCAAACAACCAATGTCGCAATGCTGGCGCTGATAAGCGGAATTAAAATGATATCTAACGGCGTTTTTTTACGCAAGATGAATCGTAATCCCTCGATTGCAGCAATGGTTGTAATATATGCAACAACAGGGTCTGGAGCGATTAAACTTGTCGCTATCCCTCCAGCTATAGCACCCGAGATTAATGATAATCCAGTTAATCTCAAACTGAATGCCACACCAAGTCCAATACCAATTCCCATAAAACTTATTAATGTTACGGCTAATTCTTGAATCATTGTAATATTGGTTAAAATACCAATTTGTTTTATGATGACGCCGATAATTAATGTAGAAAATAATCCTAGTGCCATCCCATTTAATGTTGTAATAAAGTAATTTAAAATGCGCTTTCCAATAGGTACTGTTCGTATGCTTTTCTCCATAATTATATCCTCGCTATTATATATTATTGTGTATGAATTTTATAACCGAATTCTAGTCTTACTTCATTTTTCTCAATGTCATGATTTGTATAATCTGCTAGATTTAAACCTATGAGTGTAAATCCTTGGTTGCGGTAAAAATCAATAGCTTTTATGTTGCAAGTTTGTGTTTCTAAAAGTATGAGTCTATAGTTCTCATCTTTTGCAAGGCGTTTCACATAATTCATCAGTTTTTTCCCAATCCCTTGTCGGCGATGGTTCTCATCTATTAAAATATTGGTCACACGTAATACATTGTGCCATGTTTCTTTATTAACTTCGATACATCCTATAAGGGCGTTATTCATAAAAAATCCAAATGCACTTGGTGCATCGAGATAAGATTCAAATAGTGTTGATGTAAACGATTTTTGCTTAATATTCTCAAACGTATGTTTAGTTAGTGACATTATAAAAGTATCTTTGGTCTCTTTATATGTAACTTTGTAATAACTGTTTGTTGTATATCGAAACAATAATTTATGCCCTTTGTAGGTGTTTTTATCTAAAGCTTTTATCATCACTATCAACTCAATCCAAAGTGTTTTTCTACCATCGAAACACGGTCTTCAAAAGATGTCTCTTCATTTCGCATATGCCATTTAAAGGGAGATTGTTTTGCCATACTAATTTCACGTTCTGCGATATAACACGCAACATCTAACGTATTTTCAATGGCATTTTGAGGGTCTTTTGCTTCTCGCTTAATACATTCAAGTAGTGGTTTTTTATCGTCTCTTCCGAAATACTGTTTACGAACAGTCTCTACATCTGCTAGTAATAAAATTACTCGATGTTCATCCGTAATTTCAGTAAAAAGATCAACAGCTCGGTGAATATCTACAATAATCTTCTTTTCTGATTTACTCGCAAGTATAATTAAATCTAAAATAATGAAATCCATTTCTTCATTTTCAGCACGCAATAGCCACTCACCTTGGTCATGTTTGTCTCTTGAAAAGTATTCTTCCCATCCATAGAAATGACGATTCATGTTTGGTTGGTGGATATCATCACTGATTTTTCTGTGCTCCCAGTAATGTTCATCAGCGCCATAATATTCCATATCATGCTTTTTGCTCAGGGCTTTAGCCATAGAGGTTTTACCTCCACAATTGGTCCCAGCAATAAAATATACATTTTTTAGTTTTTCTTTGATAATATTATTTTTAATTTCCATAATGTCCTCCTGTTTTATCGTGTTAAATCACCTTTATAAAACCGAAGTTTATCGTATTTTAATTGGCCGTGTCATTAACGTATACATAAAAAATACCTCCTAAAAAAATGTCAATTGTTTGTGTTTAACTTTGTGGATAAGTGTATTTATATCCTCATGCTTATAAAGAATCCCATAGTGATCACATAAGTCTTCAAACGTTTTTTGTAGTAATATATGATCGGGCGAATTACATATATATTGATTTCCAAATACACTAATATATTTACTTTTCAATCCTTTAAAATGTTTATCTAGTTGGGCGTAATAGTATTCTCTATTCCCTTCACGCAACGTAACTCCCATACCAAAATTCATAATATACGTAACTCCTACTTGATGACAGGCCTTAATTATAGCTTCAATATTGTCAACTGTGTCTGTGATGAATGGAATCACCGGAGTTAACCACACACCTGTAATGATACCAGCCTCATGAAACGCTTCTAAAGCACTCAAACGTTCACTAGGTAAACTCACATGGGGTTCAATCACACGTGCTAACTCATCGTCAATGGTTGTAAGGGTATAAGCCATTACGGTTCGGTACCGTTTATGGATTTTTTTGTACAAGTCTAGATCTCTTAAGGCAAGATTACTTTTTGTTAGTACTTCAATACCAAATCCAGCAGAATGGACTTCTTGTAAAAGACTTCTAAATATGCCTGTATGTTTTTCAATTGTAACGTAAGGATCGCTCATTCCTCCAGTACGTAACATATGCTTTTTTCGTTTTTTCGATAACTCCATTTTAACTTTTAATGGTGCGTCTTTTTTTACAGCAACATGTTCAAATTCTTTAATTTGATAACACAGACTTCTAGCATCACAATAGATACATCCATGGGTACATCCACGGTACAAGTTGAAATTTCCATTTGGTTGAATAATGTGTTTAGCATTTACTACTTTCATCTTATGTATAACCATGATTAGACAAAAACCTTTCAAGTGCTTTGATAAAAATATCGTTAGTTTCTTGTTTACGTTTTTTCATATTTTTTGTTCTTTTTCTTGCGCGTCGCATTTTTTGATTTAAATGTCTAGTCATTAAAAGGTGATCGATATTCGCATGAGTAAAAAACCACCCATCTTGATGCATAGCATATGCTTTTTTGGCTAATACTAGTGATGCCAATCCATAATCTTGGGTAATCACTAAGTCACCTTTTTGTGTTCGCTTAATAATTTCATGATCAGCTTGATCATGCGCATCATCAACCGTAACAACATCACCATACGGTTCATCTATCATATGGTGAATATTACTGACTATAACCAAATCTATCTGATGTTTTTCAGCAATAGAAACAACATATTTTCTAACTGGACTTCCATCTGCATCTAACAATATCTTCATTTTATCACCTCTTAACCCGTTTATATTATAGTAAAATATTTACATTTATTAAAGGACTATTTCGACGTATGCAATAAAAAAACGATGTAAGGATAATCCTTACATCGTTGTTTACTGGTTATCATCTGTTACTTTTTCATAAATATCGTCAATAAAGTGTTTCAATCGTTTGTAGACCAAGAATGTTAATAAATAGACAATACCTGATAACAAAATATTAAAAGGAATGACAGTATAAAGAATATATCTAGTCATATAATTTGTTTCGTTAACACCAGGTATAACTTCTAACATACTGACAAAGGAACTTACCTCGCCACCTAAGTAAAACTCTATAAAGAATGGGACTAAAATAAAGTAATTAGCAATAACTGCCATGATAATCCATGCAAACATCCCTGCAACCGATGCATAAATCGCACCTTTTTTATTATGAAACTTGCGATAAATTAGTGATGATGTAATGACCGTTGCTAACCCGATGAGTAAATCACCTAGTTCACCAACTGCAGCAGTTACACTTGCACCTGACATGACTTTTATAGCAAACCTGACAAAAACAACAGCTGAGCCTGCAACAGGACCAAACATGAATCCGCCTAAAATAGCCGGTAAATTAGAAAATTGAATATCTAAAAATGCCGGAAAAATAAAGGGGAGGGGAAACTTTACAAAAAAGTAAAGAAGTGTTGATAATGCAGCTAAGTTCGCAATGACGACAATTTTATATGTACTGCTTTTTTTCATTAGAATCATCTCCATGTTTTATAGTATTAAAAAATGCCCTGAATAGACTCAGGGCAATAGATAACACATAAAATAGCATGTATAAATAAATTTTCTTCTTCCATCCAGACTATACTGTCGGTGTAGGAGTTTCACCTACTCAGCTTGCG